>JAYTBL010000610.1:0-18648 GCA_043736975.1 Polyangiaceae bacterium | reverse complement strand
GTCTCGCCTCGCAGCAGTATGCGAAGTCCACGACCGAGACGTTCGGCGTGAGGGTCTCGCCGGGGCTCGACGTCTTCGTGGTGCGGAGCTTCTCGCTCGGGTTCGATCTCGACGTTGGCTACGACGTGACGAAGCGGCCCGCCGCCGCGCAGCTGGGGACCACCAAGACCACGACGTTCGCGTTCGGCCCGCGGTTCGGTCTCAATGTCGCGATCGGCGAGCGCTTCTCGTTCTATCCGCGCGTGACGTTTGGCGTCGCCTCGGTGGCGACGAGCTCCCGGGCCGCGGGCATGCCCGAGCGCTCTGACTCGGAGCGTGCGATCTTCGTCTCCGCATTCGCGCCCCTGCTGTTCCATGCCGCCCCGCACTTCTTCTTCGGCGCAGGTCCGAGCCTCCGCCATCAGTTCGCCGAGGCGGCCAGCGGCACGGGGGATAGCACGACGGTCGCAGGCCAGATCCTGGTCGGCGGCTGGTGGGGCGGCCCCGCGAATACCGAGCCCGCGACGTCGGCTGCCGGGTCCACGGAAGCTCCTCGCTTCGGCGCGCGCGGGCAATGGGTATTCACTGGCGCCGTTGGCGGACGGGTCGCTCACGCGACGGTTGCATCGTCTTCGACGGCACCGAACACCATCACCACGGTGAGCCTGGCTCCCGGCGTCGACTACTTCGTCGCGTCGCACGTCTCGATCGGCGGCGCGGCGCTCTTTGGCTATTCCGGCACCAGCACCACCACGCGCACGTCGCTGGGAGTCGGGCCGCGCCTGGGCGCCGAGCTCCCGCTCGGGCGATCGTTCTCGCTCTACCCGCGCGTCGCCGTGAGCTACGTGCACGTGCTCACGGAGGCGCCGATCTCGCGAGGCGATGGCTTTTCTTTGAGCAGGGAGACGTCGACCTCGTCCGGCGATATTGTCGCGCTCAGCGCCTACGTGCCGCTGCTCGTACACGTCGCGCCGCATTTCTTCATCGGCTTCGGCCCGTCCTTCACCCGCGATCTCTTGCGGACCTTCGGCAGCTCCACGGGCGACCTCGGCACCCGGATCGGAGCCGACCTCGAGATCGGGGGCTGGCTCTAGGCGAGGCTCACGGGACGTGCGCTTGCGGGAGCGGGATCGTGACCGTCGTCTCCGCCGCTGCCGCCTTGCCCACCACGAACTCGATCTCCACCGCGCGCCGTACCGGCAGGCACACCGAGTGGTTGACGGCGTCGCAGACCACCAGATCGATCACCCCGCCCAGCGTGGCGTTGGGCGCGCCGGCCAGCGGCTTCACCGTGATGTCGAAGCCCTCGCGCGCGCTGTTGCCCGTGGCCTTCACGTCGGCGGGCGCGCCCTCCAGCGCGTCGCTGCGGTTCCAGCGCACCTTGAAGGGCGCGTCCTCGTTCACGCGGGTCCCGGCGGGCGTCTTCCACAAAACGTGCACGATCGTCGCCGCGGCGGCGCGGATGGGCACCTCTGGAAAGTCGATCTTGGCGCGCTCCCGCTCGCCGGCGGGCATCGCGCTCGCGCTCGCGCTCGCGACCGGAGCCGGAGGCGGATCGCTCTTCTTCGAGCAGCCGATCATCGCGAGCAGCGTGAGCGCGAGCAGCGGCCTGAGTCTCTCCACGATCACGTGCCGATCGGGAGCGTGAGAGACGCCGGGTGGTCCCACACCCCCGACTCGGGTTCGTCGAGCGGGTCGCCGTCGTCGTCCTTCGCGTCGCCGAAGAACGCCAGGATCTCGGCGCGGCGGGCGTGCGCGTCGGCGCGGCCCATCTCGATGAGCTGCCGGCAGTAGTTGCCGTCGAACAGGAGGTAGCTCGCCAGGTCGGCCTCGTCGCCCGCGCCGATGTCGAGGAGGTCGAAGAGGCGCTTCGTGAAGAAGGGGTTGCCCATGAACTTTCCCTTGCGCACGTGCTCGCTCGCGAGGCGCCCGAGATCTTCGCTGGGCCGGATCTCGAAGGGCTCCACGTAGCGGTAGGGCGGCTGGTTGCGCCGCTGCGCTTCCCGGGTCATCACGTCGAGGAACCCCGGGCCGTAGGTGCTTGTTCCGTCCTTGATGACGTTGTTGAGCCGCCGCAGGAGCTCGAGGTCGACGTCGACGTGGTCGAGCAGGAACGCGTTCAGCACCTTGCCCAGCAAGAACGCCGCGCCGGGCGCGCGCGCGTTGACCCCGATCGGCCCCTCCTTGGTGACCAGGCCCTGCACCTCGCGCGAGCTACCGATGGCGAAGACGTGGGTGGCGCCGAGGCGCAGCGCGGGGGCGATGGGGGTGTTCTGTCGGAGGCCGCCGTCGAGGTAGAGCTCGTCGTCGATCTTCACCGGGGGGAAGAGCATGGGGATGGCGGCGCTCGCCAGCGCGTGGTGCGGCCCGATGTGCGTGCCGCGGAAGAGCGTGCGCGGGGGCGCGGTCTGCGGGATGTCGACGTCGGGCGCGGTCTGCATGAAGACCACGGTGCGCCCGGTGGAGACCTCGGTGGTGGAGACGGTGAGCGCGCGCAGCTGCTTCTTGCGCAGCGCCCGCGCGAGCGCGCGCCAGCTGACCTCGCGTTGCACGAGCTCGGCCATCGGCGTGACGTCGAACAGGCCGGTGCCGACCTTGCCTCCACCGAGGAGCATGCGCGGCAGGCCGCCCAGCTGCTTCGCGCCGAAGCCAAGCACCTTGGTGAGCTGGAGCTCGCTCCACAGGTGCACGAGCCGGCGCATGCCGAGCACCGGATCGCCGAGGTGCGCCGCCAGGTAACAGGCGTTGATGGCGCCGACGCTGGTTCCGCAGAGCACGTCGATCTTCGGCGGCGCGCCGCGCATCCGCGACAGCTCGTCGAAGACGTACCAGAGGACCCCGACCTCGTAGGCGCCACGCGCCCCGCCCCCCGAGAGGATCATCGCGGTGCGCCGGCGGTTGCCGGCGCTCTTCATTCTCTGCTCCTGGGTCATCGAAGGTCCTCGGCAACCGCAGCATGCGGCATCGGGGTGCTGTCGAACAAGGTCGTGACGAGCGGCCGCTCGGCGAACCGGCGCTTCAGCCGGGGATCGCGGATGGTCCCCATGAGCGCCGATGCATAATCCACGGCCCTCTGGCGCGCGGCGGGCGCCTGCGGCGAGGCGGCGCGCTTGAGCGCGTCGGAGCAGAGGACGCGGATCTCGAGGCCATACTCGCAGCCCTGCAGCGCCTCGACCGCCCCCAGCGCGGTGGTCGCGAGCAGCGTCGCGGCGTGGACCTCGCCGGCGTCCACGCGCGCCGCGGCCTCCACCGCGAACGCGTAGAAGTGGTACGCGACCAGCGCCTGCTGCTCGGCGCTGCGCCGCGCCGACACCGCGTGCTGGATGGCGAGCGGCGCGTCCCGCCGGTAGCGCGCGGTCGCCGCCGCCACCACCGCGCCGTGCGTCATGTCGTAGGCGTTGCCAGTGGCGAGCGTGATCTGGTTCGCCTCCTTCACGTAGGCGTCGGCGGCCTCGGCCTCGCCCAGCTCGAGGAGCACCTCGGCGCTCACCAGGAGCGTGTCGGCGCGCCCGTCCTGGTCGCCGTAGCGCTCGTGCGCCTCGCGGGCCCGCTTGAGGTACGCCTGCGCGCGCGGCATGTCGCCGAGGCGCGCGTACGAGTGCCCGATGTTGGTGAGCGTCTTGGCGAGCTGGAAGCGCCCCCCGATCGCCAGGTCGATGCGGATCGACTCGAGCGCCAGCGCGATCGCGTCCTCGTAGCGCCCTTGCACGAACATCGCGTAGGCCAGCGCGTTCTTGGCGCGCGCCTCCTGCCGCCGCGCGCCCACCTTGCGGAAGACACCGATGGCCTCGACGTAGGCGTCGACCGCCTCGCGCACGCGCCCCACGCGCCGCAGCAGGACGCCGCGCGTGCGCAGGACCTCGGCGCGCACGCGCGCCGGCACCCCGGGATTGACCTGCGGATTGCAGGCGGCGAGCGCGCGGTCGGAGGCCGCGAGCGCGCCCTGCACGTCGCCCAGCTCACGCGCCAGCTCGCTCACCAGGAGCTCGGCCTCGATCTCGAGATGGGCGACGGTCGCGCCGTGCGCGATGGCCGCGGCCTTCCGCGCCACCGGCAGGCCGTGCGAGAGGTGCCCCTCGTCGAGGTCGTAGCGCGCGGTCCGGAGGAGCGCGAGGCACGCCGCGCGCGCGGTGCCGATCGAGCGCGCGGTGGCGCGCAGCGCCTCGAGGTGGCGCACGCGCTCGCGCTTCCGCCCCAGCACCCGGAACGTACCCTCGAGCGCCTCGTGCACCGCGAGCAACTGCGGGCTGTCGGACGGGAAATGCAGCGCCGCCCGCAGGTAATAGCGGATCGCGAGCTGCGTCTGGTACGCGCTGCGCGCCGCGTTCGCCGCCTCGAGGTAGAAGTGCGCGGCCCGCTCCGCCGCGTCGCCGCGCACCAGGTGGCGCGCCACGATCGCCGCCGAGACGCCGCGCGCGAGCGACGTCTCCGCGAGATGCTCGCCGAGCGCGCGGTGCATGCGCGAGCGCGTCATGGGGTCGAGCGCGGCGTAGGCCACGTCGCGGGTCAGCGGATGGCGGAAGTCGAGGACGTCCCCCTTGCGATCGCAAAGCCCGCGCGCGCAGAGGCGGATGATCGCGTCCTCGCTGGCGCGCAGCGCGGACTTCGCGAGATCGGTGCCCGACGCCTCGGGCGCTGCGCTCCGGTGCTGGGCGGCGCGGGCGTTGAGCTTCGCGAGATCGGCGAGCCCCAGCGGCCCGCCGGCGATGGCGAGCCAGTCGACCACGACGTGCTCCGGCCCGGGCAGCTCCTGGATGCGGTCCGCGAGCAGCTGCTCGAGCGTCGAGGGCAGCCCCATCGCGTCGAGATCGCCGCCGTGGGGCCGCACCAGCACGTCGTCGCGGATCTCCAGGATGCCGCGCTCCAGCAGCGCGTCGATCATCTCGAGCAGGTAGAACGGATTGCCCCCCACCCGCGGCATGAGCTCGGCGCAGACCGGCCGCACGCCCTCCTTCACCGAGAGGCGCGTCTCCACCAGCCGGATCTGCTCCTCGCTCGAGAGCGCATGCAGCTCGACGCGCACCTTTCCTTCGAGGAGCGGCGCGACGCGGTCGTCGGGGCGCGTGACCAGCAGGAGCAGCACCGGCAGCGGCTCGGGCGTCTTCAGGATCTCGCCCATGAGATCGAGGGTCGGCTTGTCCGCCCACTGCAGCCCGTCGATCACCAGCACCAGCGGCTGCTCGCGCGCGATGGCCGCCATCAGGTGGCGCACGCCGTTGACCAGCATCTTCTTGCGGTGGTGCGCGTCCTCGTCCTCCACCGGGGCCCGGGCGCCGCTCGCGGCGCCCGACTGGTTCGCGGCGATCTCCGCGAGCCGCGCCACGATGGGATCCGCGACGTCGAGCGTCTCCTCGCCGCCGCCCGCGCGCGCGATGAGATGCGCGATCTCGTCGTACGACTCGTCGCCGCTCGCCCCGATGGCATCGCGCAGCAGCTCGGCGAGCGCGCTGTAGGGGATCTCCATGCGCACGGGCGTGCATTCTGCACGTATCTGGCGCGCGCTGGCGGGGAGCTCGGCGCCGAAGGTGGCGACCAGCGCCGTCTTGCCGATCCCCAGCTCGCCGACGATGGCCCGGCTCGACACCGTGCCGCCCCCCGGGCCGTTGACCGCGGCGTGATACGCGCCGTGCAGCTCGGCCTTCTCGGCGTCGCGACCGACCAGGTCGTTCTGCGCGCTCTCCTGCTCGCTCGCCTTCTCCTCGCGCGAGAGGCTGCGCTCCAGCACGTACACGCGCATGGTCGGCGGGAGGTTCTGCACCGGCGCGACGTCGGCCTTGAGATCGAGCGCGCTCGCGTCGGCCCAGCGAAAATCGCGGCGCACCAGGCGAAAGACGCCGCCCGCCACCCACGTGGTCTTCGCGGGCGTGGCGCGCGCGAGCATGTCGGCGAGGTAGGAGACGGGATCGTGCAGCACGTAGCGCACGAGGTTGCCCTCGGGATCACGCGTGCCCGAGGCGATGCCGCGCACGATGGAGAGCGAGGCCCCCACGCGCGCAGGGAGATCGTCCTTGATGGCGTCGATCGCCTCGTGGGTCTCGACCGCGAGCCACGCCGCATCGGACGCGGCCTTCGCCGGCTTCGGGCCCAGCCCGGCGATGGCGCGCGCCTCGAGATCGCTGGTCCACACCCAGCGCATCCCGTGCTTGTAGGCCATGTCGCCGAGCATGGCGCGCGAGCGCTCGAGCGCCCGCACCAGGGCGCGCCGCTGCTCGCTGCCGAGCGGCGTCGGCTCGTCGCCCTGGCCCGAGGGCTCGACGAGCCGCAGCGTGACGATCGCCACGTGCCGCACCTCGCGCGCCTCGGGCCGGCGCGAGCCGCTGGAGCGCGGCGGCGAGCTGCCGAGCTGCGCCGAAGGTGGCTGCGAGCTCGCCTGCGGACGCAGCGCGTCGCTCGAGCCAGACAGCGCGTGGGGCGCGGCGGCCTGCGTGTGGTGCTCGGGCGGCGCGTCGACCTCGATGACCACCGGCTCCTCGCGCGAGACGAACTGGACGAGCGTCGACTCGAGCGTCGCCGCGTCCACGAACATGTGCTTGAGGAGCATCGCGCGCACCAGCGCCGCGGCGACGTCGCGGCCGGTGGCGTAGCGATCGTCGGCGCGCGGCGCGAGCAGCTTGAGCACGATGGTCTCGAGCTCGTCGGGGATGTCCCGCACGTAGGTGCTGGGCGGCTCGACGCGCCCCGAGCGCACGATGTCGAGCAGCGCCTCGCCGCCCAACCCGCCGTGGAGCGCGCGGCCGGTGAGCATCTCCCAGAAGATCACCCCCAGGGCATAAAGATCGCCGCGGCGATCGACCTTCTCACCGCGGGCCTGCTCGGGCGACATGTACCCGAATTTTCCCTTGAGGACGCCCTCCTCCTCGTCGGTGAGGCGCGCGCTGGCGATCCCGAAGTCGGCGATCTTCACCACGCCCTCGAAGGAGAGGAGGACGTTCTGCGGGGACACGTCACGGTGGACGATGTCGAGGGGCGCGCCGCCCTCGTCCCGCTTCTCGTGCGCGTAGTGCAGGCCCTTCGCGGCCTCGGCGATGATGAAGGCCGCGGCCCAGGGCGGCACCAGGCGCCCCTTCGACCTCGCCGCGCTCATGAGCTGGCCGAGGTCGCAGCCCTCGACGTACTCCATGGCGAGGATGTGCCCCTCTTCACCCTCGTTCGAGAACTCGTAGACCTGGACGACGTTGGGGTGGTTCAGGCGCGTCGCGAGCTGCGCCTCGTCGATGAACATCGATCGGAAGCGGCGCGAGGTGGTGAAGGCGGGGAGGATCCGCTTCACGACGACCACCTTGAACGTGCCCTCGGCCCCGCGCTTCTTCGCGAGGAACACCTCGGCCATGCCGCCCGCGCCGAGCCGCCGGACGATCTCGAACTGCGCGATCTGGCTGGGGATGCTGGCGGCGGACGAGGCGGTCGACATGGGGCCGTGAGAGCAGGAGGGATCGAGCATGGCACAGCCCGCGGGAAAACCGTGAGCGCCTACACCGTCCTCCCTCGCATATGGGAGCGAGGCCCGTGTACACTGGGAGGTCCGCGGCGATGCTAGCTCCGCCCCAACCCACTGCGCAGGGATCGTTCGCCAAGACGCCCTTTCCGCACCTCTTGGTCTACGCCCTGGAGCGCGGACTGAGCGGCACGTTCGAGCTGCACGTGGGCGCGGAGTCGGTCGCGAGCATCCTCTTCATCCAGGGCTTGCCGGCGAAGGTCCGCACGACCGAGGGCGTGCACTACCTCGGCGACGTGATGCAGGAGCTGGGAATGGTGAGCGCCGAGGCGGTGAAGGCCTCGCAAGAGCGCATGGCCGAGAGCCCGCGCCTCCAGGGCCAGATCCTGGTGGAGCTCGGCGCGATCGACGAGGCCCGCCTCGATGCCGGGCTCCGCGCGCAGCTCGAGCGCAAGCTCGAGCACCTCTTCACGCTGCCGTCGGACACCGTCTTCTCGTACTTCGACGGCGTCGACAGCCTCCAGCGCTTCGGCGGTCCGCCCACCCCGACCGATCCCCTCCCTGCGCTCTGGCGCGGCGTGCGGCAGGTTCCGGCGTGGGAGCACGTCGATGCCACGCTGCGCCGCGTCGGCTCCGCGGCGGTCCGCATCGCCTCGAACGCCCAGCTCGATCGCTTCCAGTTCACGCGCGTCGAGGCCGGCGCGCTCGAGCTGCTCGGCCAGCGACCGATGCGCGTCACCGATCTCGCGAGCGCGAAGGTGATCGGGCCGAGCGTCGCGCAGCTGCTCGTTTACCTGCTGGTGATCACGAAGCAGGTCGACCTCGTGGAGACGCCCTCGATGCGTCCCTCTGCGGCCGCGCCCGTCGCGCCCGTCGCGCCCGCCGGAGATCCCAACGTGCCGCCGCCGCCCGGCTCGACGGGGCGCTTCCCCGCTGTCCCCTCGGCCCCGGGACAGGCGTTCGCGCGCGTCCAGCTGCAGGCGAAGCCGATCCCGCGGGCGCCGCTGGTCGTCGAGGAGGCGCCGGTGGCCCGCAGCGCCTCGGACGGACGCATCGCGAGCCCGCTGCCGCAGGTCATTCCGCTGCCCGACGACCTCTCGGGCTCGATCATCCCTGCCGCGCCCCCCGCCCCGTTCATCTCGGGTATGCCGGTCAGCGAGGAGTCGGGGCTTGCCAGCATGGGGCTCGACATCGGCTCGATGATCAGCACGACCATCCGGTCTTCGATGCCTCCGCCCATGGAAGCGCCGATGCAAGACGAGCCCGCGCCGGGGTCGATCATCCCGCCGCCCGAGTCGGACAGGTCGCTCGACGGACCGGCGTCGGGCCCGCGCACCAGCTCGCAGCAGATGGCGACGGTCGCCGCGCCGCTCACGTCCGAGCAGTTCGGCCTGAAGCAGAAGATCCTGGAGCGCGCCGCGCAGATCTCCGCGCAGGACTACTTCCAGATGCTCGGCTTGGAGCGCGACGCCTCGCCGGAGACGGTGCAGAAGGCGTTCTTCGGGCTCGCCAAGGTGTGGCACCCCGATCGCCTGCCGCCCGCGCTCGTCGACGTGAAGGACGCGTGCAGCAAGGTGTTCACCCACCTCACCGAGGCCCAGGCCACGCTGCTCGATCCCGAGCGCAGGGGCCAGTACATGACGCTCCTGAAGGACGGCGGAGCGACGCCCGACGATCAGGCGAAGATCCAGGCAATCCTCGAGGCGGCGACGGACTTCCAGAAGGCCGAGTTCCTCCTGAAGCGCAACGACACCACGCTGGCCTTCGACCTCGCGAAGAAGGCCCACGCGCTCGACCCCGAGCAGGCCGACTACCTCGCGATGGTGACCTGGCTCGACGCGCAGCGCGCCGAGTGGATCGGACGCGAGAAGACGCTCGAGAAGATCGCCGTGCTCGATCGCTGCATCAAGATGAACGCCAACTCGGAGCGCGCGTACTTCTGGCGCGGCATGCTCTACAAGCGGATCGACGACGCGGGCAGGGCGCTGAAGGACTTCAAGAAGGCGAGCGAGCTGAATCCGCGCAACCTCGACGCGATGCGCGAGGTCCGCCTGCACAACATCCGATCCGAGTCGCGGGGGCAGTCGAAGCCGCCGCCGGGAGGCGGGACCAGAACGACCAAGCCGCAGCCGCTGGGCGGGCTCTTCGGAAAGCTGTTCAAGAAGTAGCGAAGAGCGCGCCTCTCAAGCGGGATCGGCAGCCCTCATCGGCGCCATGCTGTGCCGCGCGTCGCTCTCCACCAGATACCCGAAGCGCTGCTTGAACAGCGCCGGCGTCATTCCCGCCGCGCGCGCGAGGTGCGCGAGCTCCACCTTGTCCTCGAGGTCTTCCTTCTTCAAGCGCAGCATGTAGCTGCGGGCGATCTTGTACCGATCCGAGGTCACGTCCACCATCCGCACGCGCATCCGCCCGGTGACCGGGTCCATGATCATCGCGAACGGCACGGGCACGAAGCTCCCGCGCTGGATGCTGATGAGTGCCTCGGTGCCCCCCTCGATGACGTGGCGCGCCGCGCAGTACCCGAGGTCGCGCGTGTACTCCATGTCGAAGGGGATGGGGTCGGCGCAGCGGACCTCGTAGCCGATGTCCTTGGTGGCGATGGTGGTGCTGATGCCGAGCTTCCTGAGCTCCTTCTTCACCGCCTGCTTCACCAGGTTGCCGAAGTCGACCTCCGCGATCCGGATGTGACCGTGCTCGTCGCGCTCGACGCCGTCGAGCCCCTCGATGTCGGCGGGGTCGATCTGCTCGACGAGCCCCTCGGCCAGCACCGCGACCCCGTCCGGGCGCCCCTGCGAGAGCCGCTTGATGACCGCGCCCGCGAGCGTGTCGACCACCTTGGAGAGCGCGACCGGGTTCTCGAACTCCTCCGAGACCAGCGTGAGCGTGGCGCCGGCCGACTTACCGATGCCGAGCGCGAGGTGACCGGCCTTGCGGCCCATCGCCACCACGAAGTACCAGCGCGAGGTGGTCTTGGCGTCGACCATCAGGTTCTTCACGATCTCCACGCCGATGTGGCGCGCGGTCTGGAAACCGAAGGTGTAGACGTCCTGCGGGAGATCGAGATCGTTGTCGATGGTCTTGGGCACGTGCACGACCCGCAGCTTGCCGCGCGCCGCCTTGGCGAGGCTCGAGGAGCTGAAGCAAGTGTCGTCGCCGCCGATGGTGATGAGCATGCCGACGCCCAGCCGATCGAGCGTGTCGAGGCACTTTGCGAGGAGCTCGGGGCTCTTGGTGGGGTTCGCGCGCGAGATGCCGAGCGTCGAGCCGCCGCGGAAGTGGATGCGGCTCGTGTCGGCGATGGTGAGCGGCGTCACGCGGGAGGTGTCACCCTCGATGAGCCACTTGAACCCGTCCTGGACGCCGAGCACCTCGACGCCCGATAGGTTCGCGCGGATGGTGGCCGCGCCGATGACGCTGTTGATGCCGGGGGCCGGGCCGCCGCCGACGAGGATGGCGAGCTTCTCGTTCGTGGTCATGTGCGGGGACGAGGCTACCAGGGTCGGAGCGAGGGTGGAAAGCGTAACTCATTCCTGAGTTACGTTGTCCCTCTACCCCGCAGCATTGTGCAGGGGTAGACACCGGGTGGTGAGCCAAGAGCTGCTGAAGACGGTCCTGAAGCTGCGAACGCCGGGCGAGACGCCGCCGGTCGTGCTCGGCGCGATGAACTTCGGCAAGCGGACCCCCGAGGCCGAATCGCGATCGATCCTCGCGCGCGCGCTCGAGCTGGGGATCGTGCATCTCGACACCGCGAACGCGTACGGCGAGGGGATCTCGGAGACGATCGTGGGCGCCGCGGTGAAGGGCCAGCGCGAGAAGGTGGTGCTCGCCACGAAGTGCGGCTTCGGTCGGGTGGCGGGCAAGCCCGAGGGCCTGAGCCGAGCGCGCATCCACGAGGCCGCGGACGCGAGCCTCGCGCGCCTCGGCAGCGACTACATCGATCTCTACTACCTGCACGTGCCCGATCACGTGACGCCGATCGACGAGAGCCTCGATGCCGTCGCCGAGCTCCTCGAGGCGAAGAAGATCCGCGCGTGGGGCGTCTCGAACTACGCGGCGTGGCAGGTCGTGGAGATGATCCAGAAGGCCGACCAGCGGAAGATGCCGCGGCCGGCCATCGCCCAGCAGCTCTACAACGTGCTGCTCCGCCAGCTCGACGTGGAGTGGTTCGGCTTCGCCCGGCAATACGCGCTGCACACCACCGTCTACAACCCGCTCGCGGGCGGCCTCCTCTCGGGCAAGCACGCGCGCGACGGCTCGACGCAGCGCGGCTCGCGCTTCGACAAGAACCGCCTCTACCAGGGCCGCTACTTCACCGACGCGATGTTCGACCGCGTCGACGCGCTCGCCGATCTCGCGCGCGCCGAGCGCATGAGCCTCCTCGAGCTCTCCTACGCCTGGCTCTCCGGCGCGCCCGGCGTCGACAGCATCCTGCTCGGGCCCGCCTCGGTGATGCAGCTCGAGGAGGGCGTCTCGGCCTGCGCGCGTGGCCTCACCCCCGAGGTGCGCGGCCTCGTCGACGCGCTCCATCGGACGTGGCTCGGCACGGACACCTACTACGTTCGATGATCGCCCTCGACGACGCGAGCCTGGACGAGGCGGTCGCGCACTATCGCCTCCACGGCTGGGCGCGCCTCGGCCGCCTCGCCGACGAGGCGACGCTCGCGCCGCTGCGGGAGCGCGCCGATCAGATCATGATGGGCGAGGTCACCTACGAAGGCCTCTTCTTCCAGCACGACGCAGGCACCGGCAAGTACGAGGATCTCGCGTACGGCCAGGGCTGGGAGGGACCCTCGCTCGCCTACCGCAAGGTGGAGAAGCTCGAAAAGGACCCGCTCTTCTGGGCGTGGCTCTCGAACGAGGTGTTCCGCCGCGTCGCCGCGAAGGTCTACGGCGACGGCGGCGCCACGCTGTACCGCGCCTTCCTCATGAACAAGCATGCGGGCGGCGGCTCCAACCTGCCCTGGCACCAGGACGGCGGGAATTTCTGGGGCCTCGACCGCGATCCCGTGCTCCAGATCTGGACGCCCCTCGACGACGCACCGCTGGGCGGCGGCTGCCTCGAGGTCGTACCCGGCTCGCACGTACCGGGGCTCGCCACCCCCCTCGGGGGCGTCGTCCCCACCGACCATGTCGAGCGGAGCGAGCCCGCCACGCGTCCCCTCGCGGTCCCCACCGTCGCGGGCGAGGTCATCCTGCTCCACAACCACGTCTGGCACCGTTCGGGACGCACGACCCTGGGCAAGCCGCGGCGGGCGCTGAGCGTCTGTTACATGGACGCCGCGACCCAATGCCGCCGGCGGAAACGGGCGCCGCGGTCCTTCGTCCGCGTCTGGTGACGGCCGTTGCCCGGCAAATCCCGGGATTTTCGCGGGATCTGTGGGCGCGTGATACATTTTTTCCATCGTGAGTCGTGGCCGTATTCTGGTGATCGACGCCGACGAGTGGCTCGGTCGTTTGCTCGGGCGCGCCCTCCAGGAGAAGGGCTACGCCACGGATTTTTGTGAGGACGCGCGGAGCGGCTTCCACAAGGCCACCGAGAGCATGCCCGACGGGATCGTCTGCAGCGTGGTGCTGCCCGACATCGATGGCTTCTGGGTGGCGCGCCGCATCCGCACCGAGAGCAGCGCGGTCGCGAAGACCGCGATCCTCCTCCTCGGTGACGCCCGCGACGCCGACGTTCGCATCCAGGGCCTCCAGGTCGGCGCCGACGTGGTGCTGGAGCGGCCGGTGCGCAACGACGAGATCGTCGCGCAGGTCGACGCGCTGGTGGCGCTCGCGCTGCGCCACCGGATCGAGCAGCCCGAGGGCGAGAGCGTCGCGCCCTCGATCTCCGCCGCCTTCCGCGGAGACCTCGCCAACTTCCCGCTCGCGAGCGTGCTGATGATGCTGGAGATGGAGCGCCGCACCGGGACGCTCGAGGTGGTGTCGGGCGGCGGCAAGCGCGCGCTCCTGGTGCTCTCGACGGGCCTCTTCGCGAGCACCGAGGTGGCGGGCGAGGCGCGCTCCCCGCTCGAGGCGCTGAAGGAGGTCCTCGGCTGGCGCGCGGGCCGCTTCGCGTTCCGCCCGCGTGACGTCGGCTCGCTCCCGCCGGCGCGCGGCTCGGTGGCGGCGGTGGTCCTGGAGGCGATGCGCCTCGAGGACGAACGGAACGCGGGGCAGTAGCCGCGCGAGCGTCAGACCTTTTCGGCGCGGGTCGAGCCGAGGAGCCCCGAGGGGCGGACAAGGAGCACGAGAATGAGCACGAGGAAGACGAGGACGTCGGCGCCGCCCGAGTAGTCGGTGAGCTTCACCAGCTCGCCGATGATGCCGATGAGCAGCCCGCCCAGCATCGCGCCGGTGATGCTGCCGATGCCTCCCAGCACCGCGGCGACGAACGCGCGCGTGCCGATGACGACGCCCATCGTGGGGTAGACCTGCGACTGATCGAGGCAGAACAGGATCGCGCCGAGCGCCGCGAGCGAGGAGCCGAGCGCGAACGTCATCGAGATCACGCGCGAGGTGCGGATGCCCATGAGGCGCGCCGCCTCCTCGTTCGCGCTGAGGGCGCGCATCGCCTTGCCGAACCAGGTCTTCTTCACGATCAGCTCGAGCGCGATCATGACCAGGACCGTCACCACCAGGATGAGCACCCGCGACTTGCTGAGCGTACCGATGCCGGGGAACGTGATCTGCCCGGTGATGAGCTGCGGGTAGGGCCGGAAACGCGCGGTGAACAGCAGCTGCGCCAGGTTCTGGAGGAGCACCGACATGCCGAGCGCGGTCACGAGCGGCGTGATGCGCAGGAGCGCGCCGCGCCCTCTTCCGCGCAGCGGGCGGTAGGCCACGCGCTCCACCGCGATGCCGAGCAGCGAGGCAGAGGCCATCGAGAGCAGCGTGCCCGCGACGCCTGCCACCATCGGGTTAGCGGTGCCGCCGAGCGCGGCGATCAGGAAGAGCCCGAAGTAGGCGCCCATCATGAAGACCTCGCTGTGCGCGAAGTTGATGAGCTTGAGCACGCCGTAGACCATCGTGTAGCCCAGGGCCACCAGCGCGATCATCGCGCCCTGGGTGAGCCCCGTGACGAGCGCCTCGATGATCTTCATCGGCGTCGCGCCTTACTGCGCCATCACCTGCGTGGCGTACGCGAACTTCTTGTTCTTGATCTGGACGACGACGATCGGCTTGTTCGCGTTGCGATCCTTGTCCATCGTCATGGTTCCGGTGGCGCCCTGGAAGTCCTTGGTCTCGGCGAGCGCCTTGCGGATCCCCTCGGGCGTGACCTCGGTGGCGCGGCCCACGGCGTCGAAGAGGAGGCGCGTGGCATCGTAGCCCTGGGCGGCGAGGCTCGAGGGCTCGTGCTTGTACTTCGCCTGGAACGCCGCGAGGAACTTCTTCGAGTTCGGCCACGGGACGTCCGGCGCGTAGTGGTTCGTGAAGTACGCGCCCTCGAGCTCCTCGCCCGCGCCCTCGAGGAGGTTCGCCGAGTCCCAGCCGTCACCGCCGACGAACATGCTGCCCGGCATGCCGACCTGCTTGGCCTGCCGCGCGATCTGCACCATCTCGTTGTAGTAGTTCGGCACGAACACCGCCTCGGGCGAAGCGCTCTTCAGCTCGTTCAGGTACGTCGTGAAGTTGGTCTCGCCCTTCTGGTAGCCCTTGTCGATCACGATGGTGCCGCCGAGCTTCTTGAACTCGTCGCGAAAGCTGCGCGCGAGGCCCGAGGAGTACGTGTCCTGGGCGGCGTAGAAGACGCCGACCTTCATCTTCTTCATGTCGTTCTTCACGAACCGCGCGGCGACCTGGCCCTGCTGCTCGTCGGTGAAGCACGTGCGGAAGACCCACTCGCGGCCCTGCGTGACCTCGACGGCGGTGGAGGAAGGCGTGACCATCGGCACGTGGCTGGTGTTCGCGATGAGCCCGCCGGCGAGCGAGCGGCTCGAGGCCACCTCGCCGAGGATGGCGAGCACCTTGTCGCGGTCGATGAGCTGGCGGACCTTCTGCGAGGCCTCCTGGGTGGTCGACTTGTCGTCCTCGTACAGGACCTTGACCTTCTTGCCCTTCACGCCGCCCGCGGCGTTGACCTCCTCGACGGCGAGCTCGATGCCGTCCCGCGTGTCGGTCCCGAACGTGGAGTCCGATCCGGAGAGCGAGAGGAAGGCGCCCACGGTGATCTCGTCCGACTTCTTCCCGCAGCCGCTGACGGCCAGCGACGCCAGCGACGCCAGCGACGAGACGAAGAGCGTGGTGAGGCCGAGGGTGAAGAGGCGCCGCGTGAGCATGGCGCCGGGCATACCACGGAGCCCGGGCGACTGCCTACCTGGTGGGGCTCCGCCCCTCGCTGCGCGGCCGAAGAGCGCGCCTGGGTTTTTCCCTAGGACGCGGCGCCCCCCGCGCCCCCCGCGCCCCCCGCGCTCCACAGCGCGTAGATGGCGCCCCAGGACATGGCCAGGAGCACGAGGAAGATCCCGATCACGCCCACGTCCAGGCGCTTGAGGGCGCGCCGGCTCACGACCAGGCCCCAGCCCATCGAGAAGGAGTGCAGGCCGTTCGCCAGGTGGTAGGCGACGCCCAGCGTCCCCAGCACGTAGACCAGCAGCGTGGGCAGGTGGTGCTGCATCTCGTGCGCGATGTGCCCGAATGCCTCGGGGCGGCCAGTGTTGATCCGGGGATCGAGAAACGCCAGCCAGATGTGGGCGCCCAGGAAGAACATGACGCCGATCGCGCTGAGGCGCTGGACGGCGTACTTGATGTTCCCGAAGAACTTGTACCTTACATTGTTGGGCCTCGCGCTGAGCAGGCGGCCGATCCCCCAGACGGTGTGCAGCACCAGCGGCAGGAGCGCGACGAGCCCGGACGCGAAGAACACGATCGGGTGACGGTACTCGGTGACGTCGGCCTGCCACTGCGCGGCGCCCTGGAACGCCGAGAGGTTGTTCCAGAGGTGGTTCACCGTCCAGACTGCGAGGGGGACCACCGCGAGGAGGGAACCGAGGCGCGCTCGAAGGAAGCTCCCGTCCACGCGGCGGGTAGTGGCGGCTTCGGCGGTGGACATTCGCACCCGTCTAGGGAAGCGGAGCGCGTTTGACAAGCAAGATGCTTGGCGCTCTAAAGAAGACCGAGGAAGCGCGATGGTTTCGCACAACGTTCCGCCGCCTCCCGCGTGGCACGACGAGCTCTTCACCGTCGGCGTGACGGGCACGAACGGCAAGACTACGACCACGGCGTGGGTGGCCGCGGCGCTGCGCCGGCTTTCGCGATCGCAGGGTGCAGGTCCGGTGGCGCGCGCCACGACGGTCGGGTTCTTCCTCGACGACGAGGAGCTCACCATCGAAAAGAGCTACGACGGCTTCCTCTCGGCGATGAAGTGCGGGCATGATCGAGGCGGGAAATACGCGGCGATCGAGCTCACCAGCGAGTCGCTGGCCCGCGGCTTCGCGCGCGCGTGGCCCTGCCGCGTGGGGGTCTTCACCAACCTCACGCACGACCACCTCGATGCGCACGGGAGCCCCGAGCACTACCTGGCGAGCAAGGCGCAGCTGTTCGTGACGCTCGCGCCGGGCGGAACGGCGGTCCTCAACGCCTGCGACGAGCACTTCGAGCTGCTGCGCGAGGTCCTGCCCGCCGGGGTGAAGGTCCTTTCTTACGCGGTGCCATCGCGCGGCCCGGTGCAGGGTGAGCCGGACGTGGTGGCCAGCGCGGTCGAGGTCTCGTGGGCGGGCACGCGCATCACCTGCGCGGTGCGGGATCCGAGCTCCGGGCTGCCCGCCGAGCTGAGCGTGCGCGCGATCGGCGAAGTCTACGCGGAGAACGCGCTCGCGGCGCTGCTGGGGGCAGTCGCGGCCGGCGCCGCCCCGGCGGAGGCGGCGATCGCGCTCGCCGAGGCCGCCCCGCCGCCGGGCCGGTTCGAAGTGGTGCACGAGCGGCCGTACGTCGTCGTGGACTACGCGCACAGCCCGGACGCGCTCGCGAGAACCGTGCAGATTGCACGCGATCTCGCCGTCTCGGGCAAGCTGTTCGTGGTCTTCGGCGCCGGCGGCAAGCGAGACAAGGCCAAGCGCGGGCCGATGGGCGAGGCGGCGCGGCCGGCGGATCACGTGATCCTCACCACCGACAACCCGCGCGACGAGGATCCCGCGGTCATCGCCGAGGCGCTCGCCGGCGGGCTCGTCGGCCATGCGAGCGTCCGTACCGTGCTCGATCGTCGCGGCGCCATCGCGCTCGCGATCCAGGAGGCGGGTCCAGACGACGTCGTGCTCCTCGCGGGCAAGGGCCACGAGACCGAGCAGACGATCGGCACTGATACCCGGTTCTTCTCCGACGTCGAGGTCGCCCGGGCCGCGCTCGCCGCCCGGCGCTGAGGGCGCGCCCGGTGGATCGCCGGGGTGGTGGATCGGGGCGCTGGTACCCCAACCGGATCGAGACTTCACCGCGTAAACCCTGGAAATACCCCGAGTGGGATACTGGCACACCTATGGCTACAGGCCTGACTGCGCTGCCCCGCAGGAGAAGTGAGACCGTCATGCTCGTCGACCGCTCGAAGTTCTTGAAGCTCGCGTTTGCCATCGCCGCCACCACCACCGCCGCGTGCTCCGCGGCCCCTGCGGACGACGACGCCGAGGCCGCCGATCAAGCCGCCACCGGCTCGACCTGCACCGCGACCTCGATCAAGAAGCCCGGCGAGGGGAGCCTCACGCCGTACTCGTTCGAGGAGGGCTACTGCTTCGACCTCGCGCGCTACGAGACCGCGCCCGACGCCGAGGGCATCTCCACGCGGTTCTTCGACTTCGTCTACGACCAGTGCCGCATGTACAGCTCGCAGCTGCAGCCCGCGGTCGCGAAGAAGGTGAAGGCCTGCCTCGACGGCGCCGACCGGAGCCGCACGCGCAACGCCAATGGCGACCCCACCGAGGAATTCGACGCCGGCAAGATGTACGACTGCGGCAAGACCGCGCTCTATTCGATCTGCAACGATGGCATCGACGGCCGCGTGAAGACGCGCTGCGACCGCATCGCCGACGCCCAGCGCGCGAACGGCGTCCGCGGACGCCGCTCCACGTTGCTCAACGAGTGCCAGCGCGTGCTCTCCGGCATGAAGTCCTCGGCGCGTGCGCAGGTCGAGGCCTGCACCACGAACGAGAAGTTCGACCTCTACACCTGCACCGAAGGCATCCAGTCGGACTTCTCGCTCTCGGAGATCGCCACCGAGCCCGCGCCGCCGGCCGCCGACGCGTGCCACTCCGCGAGCGAGCGAGCCA
>JAYTBL010000609.1:0-18659 GCA_043736975.1 Polyangiaceae bacterium | reverse complement strand
CCTCGAGCGCGCGAGTCTTGTCCTGCCACTCGCGCGGCGAGTCGAGCCACGCGCTGCGGTTGGCCACGTACGTCCAGGTGCGCACCGAGGCGATGCGCGCCACGAGCGTGTCGATGTCGCCGTCGGTGCTCTCGAGCTCGCGCAGCGGCGCCGCGATCCAGTCGTCCGACAGGCGTCCGCGCCGCGCCAGCTCGAGGAACAGGCGCTCGAGGAAGTCGACGTGCACCTCGAGGAGCAGCTTGCGGAAGTCGGGCACGGTGCACACGTCCCACAGCAGCCGGACCGCGTCCTCGCCGCGCGCCGCGCGCGCCACCTCCTCGCGCAGCCCCAGCTGATCGAGCGCCGCCGAGTCCTCTGCCTCGCGCACCGGCGCGAGCACCATGCGGGGCGAGGGCGCGCGCAGCGACTCGCGCAGCGCGGCGATCGAGTCGAACGACAGATCGTCGCTCCGCCAGCGCACGCGGCGCACCGGCGGGAAGTGATGCGTCTCGATGGCGTGCGCCACGCCGTCCGGCAGCGCGAGCGGCGTGATGGCGCCGAACGTGCCGTCCTGCACCCAGCGGCCCGCGCGCCCGGCGATCTGCGCGAGCTCCGCCTCGTCCACGTCGCGCACCTCCCGCCCGTCGAACTTGCGGAGCGCCGAGAAGGCCACGTGCTCGACCTCGAGGTTGAGGCCCATGCCGATGGCATCGGTAGCGACCAGCCAGTCGACCTCGCCCGACTGGAACATGGCCACCTGCGCGTTGCGCGTGCGCGGCGACAGCGCGCCCAGCACCACCGCCGCGCCGCCCTTGCGCGCCCGCAGCCGCTCCGCCATCTCGTAGACGTGCGGCATCGAGAACGCGACCACCGCGCTGCGCGGCGGCACGCGCGCCAGCGGCGTGCTCCCCGCATACGTGAGCCGGGAGAGGCGCGGATGTTCCACCTGGCGCGCGGTGGGCACCAGCTCGCGCAGGATGGGCCGCATCGTCCCCGCGCCCATCAGCCAGGTCTCCTTGGTCCCGCGCGCGCTCAGGATGCGCGACGTGAACACGTGCCCGCGCTGGTGGTGCGCCGCGAGTTGCACCTCGTCGACCGCGAGGAACTCGACGTCGCGATCGACGGGCATCGCCTCCACCGTCGCCACCCAGTACGAAGGCCGCGGCGGGACGCGCTGCTCCTCGCCGGTCACGAGCGCGACGCGCCCTTCGCCGACGCGCGCCGAGACGCGGTCGTAGATCTCGCGCGCCAGCAGGCGCAAGGGCAGCCCGATCATGCCCGTGGAGTGCTCGAGCATGCGCTCGACCGCGCGGTGCGTCTTGCCGGTGTTGGTGGGGCCGAGCAGCGCCGTGATCGCGCTCGCGTCGGTCATGTCGACACCCTTAGCGCACCGCCGCGCTGCAGACTAGGATGCGCGACAGCTAGCCGATGCTGCCCGTGGTCGTCACCGAGAAGCTCGACGCGTTGCCGGCGTCGCCCGGCGTCTACCTCTTCAAGGACAAGAAGGGGGACGTCGTCTACGTGGGCAAGGCCAAGAGCCTGCGCTCGCGTGTTCGCTCCTATTTCCAGGAGGGAAACAGCGACAATCGCTACTTCATCCCCATCCTCCAGCGCACGATCGGCGACTTCGACACCATCGTCACGGGCAGCGAGAAGGAAGCGGCGATCCTCGAGAACAACCTCATCAAGGAGCACCGCCCTCGCTACAACATCAAGCTCAGGGACGACAAGGACTACATCTCGCTCCGGCTCGACACGAAAGAGGAGTGGCCGCGGCTCTGGGTGGTGCGCCGCCCCACCGCCGATCCCGCAGGCCGCCTCCGCTACTTCGGCCCCTATCACTCCGCCACCGCCGCGCGCCGCACGCTGCACCTCGTCAACAAGCACTTCCAGCTGCGGACGTGCACCGATACCGAGATGCGCGCCCGCAAGCGCCCCTGCCTGCAGCACCAGATCAAGCGCTGCCCCGCGCCCTGCGTGCTCGAGGTGGCGAAGCCCTGGTACGACGAGCAGGTCCGCGCCGTCGCGATGTTCCTCGACGGCCGCCACGATGAGCTCTCCAGCGAGCTGGACGAGCGCATGCGCGCCGCCGCGCGCGGCATGCACTTCGAGCTCGCGGCGGTGTACCGCGACCAGCTCTCCGCCATCGACAAGGTGCGCGAGGAGCAGCGCGTGGTCGCCATCGACGACATCGATCGCGACGTGCTCGGCCTGCACCGCGAGGGCGATCTCGTCGAGCTCGCGCTCCTCCACATCCGCCGCGGCAAGCTCGCCGACGTGGCGACGTTCTCCATCAAGAGCGCCGAGGTCCCGGACGAGGAGGTGGTCGCCGCCTTCCTCGCGCAGCACTATGGACCGGCACCGGCGCCGGCGGAAGGCGAGGGGCTCGACATCTCGCTCCCCGTGCCCGACGAGGTCATCGTCCCCGTGGTGCCGGACGCCGCGGCGGGCATCGCGGAGTGGCTCGCCGAGCGCGCGCAGCACAAGGTGGTGCTCCTCCATCCGCAGCGCGGCCACCGCGTCGATCTCCTCGCGCTCGCGAACGACAACGCCAAGCACGCGTTCGCCGAGAAGCGCCGCGCCAGCGACGACGTGAGCGAGCGCCTCGAGCAGCTCAAGGAGCGCCTGCGCCTCCCCACCGTCCCGCGCCGCATCGAGTGCTGCGACATCTCCCATCTCGGCGGGCGCGACACGGTGGGCGCGATCGTCGCGCTCCTCGATGGCGAGCCGGACAAGAAGCGCTACCGCACGTTCCACGTCCGCGGCGACGGCGCCTCGTCGAAGACCACCGAGCCGGTCCCCACGCCGGGCGGCGCCGACCTCGACGGCGGCGATCCGGAGGGCGCGGTCCGCGAGGCGGAGATCGAAGGCGAGGCGGCGGGTGACGGTCGCCCCGCCTACCTCGCCGGCGACGACTACCGCGCGATGTACGAGGTGCTCGCGCGTCGCTTCCGGCGGGGCCTGAAGAAGCAGGAGGCGCGCGCAGCCGCCGCCGTCGCAAAGTCCGCGGAGAAGACCAAGGACGACGAGGCCTACGGCACCGAGCTGACCGACGCCGTCAACGAGAACGAGTGGGATCTCCCCGATCTCTTCGTGGTCGACGGTGGCAAGGGCCAGCTCGCCGTCGCGCTCGCCGCCGCGCGCGATCTCGGGCTTCACGATCTCCCGATCGTCGCGCTCGCGAAGGAGAAGGAGAACGTCCTCGGCGAGACGCTCGTCGATCGCGTCTACCTCCCCGGCCAGAAGAACCCGATCCCGCTGCGGAGCCACTCGGCGTCGATGTTCTTCCTGGCGCGTGCGCGCGACGAGGCGCACCGCTTCTCGAACCGCGCGCGCGAGCGCCTCGGCAAGAAGAAGCGCTTCAAGTCCGCGCTCGACGACGTCGCCGGCCTCGGCCCGGGCACGCGCAAGCTGCTGCTCCGCCACCTCGGCAGCCTCAAGGCGATCCAGGCCGCGAGCGATGAGGCTCTCCTCGCGGTGCCGGGCGTGAGCCCGCGCCACGTGAAGGCGCTACGCAAGGTTTACCCGGCGAAGCCAACTTCGTTGACCACGAAGTAGATCGGCGATCCGCGACGCTTGTCGCGGCGCAGGGCCATTCGCCCGGCATGACACGCATCACTCTCGCCCACGCCGTGATCGGATCGATGGTGACGCTCGCCACGCTCGCCGGATGCCTCCGGCGCGACGTGGCCGCGCAGGATCCGACGACCAAGAGCTCCTTCGCGACGGTTGTCCCGCAGCCGGCCATCGACAAGGTGGACCTCCTGCTGATGGTCGACAACTCGTCGTCCATGGCCGACAAGCAGCGGATCCTCGCCGATGCCGTGCCCGATCTGCTGCGCGGCCTCGTGCAGCCGAAGTGTGTCGACAAGACCACGCGCCTGGCCACCGGCACGCTCGCCGATCCGCTCAAGGCCGCCGCCGAGCAGTGCGCGGCGGGCTCGGAGCCGGCCTTCGCGCCCATCACCGACATGCACATCGGGCTCATTTCGTCCTCGCTCGGCGGGATGGGATCGAACAGCTGCGCGCCGGAGGCGGGGCGGCACAACGACGACCAGGGGCGCCTGGTCGCGCGCGGAAAGGACGGCAAGGACCTCCCGCAGGCCGGCGATCTGCACTTCCTCGCGTGGTATCCGGACGTCGAGCAGAACGCCGACAAGACCCGCCATCCCGAGCCGCTGGTCCCTGCGATCAAGAGCCTCGATACGCTCTCCGCGTCGTTCCGTCAGCTCGTCACCGGCGTCGGGCAGGACGGTTGCGGCTTCGAGGCCCAGCTCGAGAGCGTCTATCGGTTCCTGGTGCAGCCCGACCCCTGGACCACGATCACGGTGGTGGACGGTCGCGCCACCTACGGCGCGCCGAGCGCGGTCGATCGCGACCTGCTCCGTCACCGCGCCGCGTTCCTTCGCCCCGATTCGCTCGTGGCGGTGGTGATGCTCAGCGACGAGGACGACTCGTCCGTCGACCCCCTGGCCTTCGACGGTACGGCGTGGCGCTTCGCGCAGCGCAACGACATCGGCACGGCGTGCCCCGAGTGCATTCTCCAGCCGCGCGCCACGGCCGCCTGCGCCGAGCGCCCGAACGCCAAGGAGTGCACCTCCTGCGCGTTCGCGCCCAGCGATCCGGCGTGCGCCACCAACCGCGGGCTCTACACGGCCGCCGAGGATCCGATCAACGTGCGCTTCCACGCGATGAAGCAGCGCTTCGGCGTCGATCCGCAGTTCCCGATCGCGCGCTACGTCGACGGCTTCACGAAGCCGAAGGTGCCGAGCCGCGCCGCGGAGCACGTGAACGGCGCGTACGTGGGCAAGACCGACTGCACGAACCCGCTGTTCGCGGCGCGCCTCCCCCAGCCCGACGAGGAGCTGTGCCGCCTGCCGCGCGGCGCGCGCACCAAGGATCTCGTGTACTTTGCAGTCATCGGGGGCGTGCCCAACCAGCTGCTGCCCTCGGGCACGAAGGACCCGGTCGACTGGACGAAGATCCTCGGCAAGGATCCGCAAACCTACGACGAGACCGGCATCGACGCGCACATGATCGCCTCCACCGATCCGCGCCCCGGCCTGCCGCCGCCCACCGCCGCCGACGACGCCGATCCGATCAGCGGCCGCGAATGGACGACCGGCGGCACCGATCTCCAGTTCGCCTGCACGTTCCCGCTCTTCGAGGTGGGCCCCGACGGCACCTCGCTGCCCGCCGCGCAGGCCTGCCCCGCAGGCGACACCACCTGCGACTGCAACGGCACGCGCACGCCGCCGCTCTGCTCGAAGACCGATGCCCGGAGCCAGGTGCGCGGCAAGGCGTACCCCACGCGGCGCGAGCTGCAGGTGGCGCGCGATCTCGGCGACCGCGGCATCGCGGCGTCGCTCTGCCCGAAGCAGCTCTCCGCGCCCGCCGCCGACGACTACGGCTACCGCCCCGCGATGCGCGCCATCACCGATCGCCTCGAGGGCTCGCTGGTCGCCTCTTGTGTCCCGCATCCGCTCACGCGCGACCCCGGCGACGGCAAGGTGCCGTGCCTGGTCCTCGTCACGCTCGCGACGCCGGGGCCAGACGCGATCTGCAAGAGCCTCGGCCTCGACACCCCGAGCGCGGAGGTCCTGGTCGCGTTCCGCGATCGCGTCGCCGCCGATGAAGGGGAGAGCTCGCGCGCGTTCCCGGTCTGCGAGGTCCCGCAGACGGTGGTGGCGCCGGGCGCGTCGTGCCGCGGCGAGGATACGAAGCTCGGGTTCTGTTACGCCGAGAACATCCCGGGCGCCTCGTGCCCCCGCTCGCTCGTCTTCACCAAGGCGACCGCGAAGCTCCAGGAGGCGCGCTTCACCCTCCAGTGCATCCAGGTCGGCGAGCAGCCGTAGCCGCCCCGGATCGCCAACGCGGCTGACGCCCGGCAACTCAGTTGGCAGGCGGTTCGTCGTTCAAGGGCCGGGATCACGAGGTTTCCTGGGTGTTCGGGTCGCTCGGCCGGCGGCACGGGACATGAAGGTTGCAGCGTCGACCGCCTGACCCTCGTTGACAGCAACACGCTAGATTCGATAGGTCTCTTGGGCTCGAGCGACGGGTACGAGACGAAGGAGCAACGGATGAACTGGACGAAGCGACTCGGGAAGGGGCTCGTCGTGAGCGCTGTGGTCGGCGGCACCTGCGTCAGCGTGGGTTGCCTCACACGGCCGGTCGGCAAGCAGCCGCCCACCACGAAGGTCAACTTCACGTCGACCGTCACGCAGCAGCAGGTCGACAAGGTCGACCTCCTCTTCATGATCGATAACTCGGCGTCGATGGGTGACAAGCAGCTGATCCTCTCGGACGCCGTTCCGAACCTGCTCATCGGTCTGCTCCAGCCGAACTGCGTCGATCCGAACGCCAAGCCCGTCGGCAAGAAGGCCGACCCCAACGGCAACAAGGGCAACCGCTTCAACTGCCCCGCCGGCAGCGAGCCCGAGTTCACGCCCGTCACCGACATGCACATCGGGATTGTCTCGTCGTCGCTCGGCAGCTTCGGCGGCGACGTCTGCCCGGATTCGGGGCGCTCGAACGACAAGGCCCGCCTCCTCAACCTCACGGCGGCGGGGCCGTTGCCCAACGCTGGCGCCTCGAACTTCCTCTCCTGGTTCCCCACCAACGAGGCGAACAGCGACGCGAAGCGGCACCCCACGCCGCCCACGCCGGCCATCACCGACCTCACGAAGCTCTCCACCGACTTCATCGAACTCGTGAAGGGCGTCGGACAGACCGGCTGCGGCCTCGAGGCCCAGCTCGAGAGCTTCTACCGCTTCCTCATCCAGCCCGACCCGTGGGTCACGGTCAAGCTCGACGGCGCCAACCAGGCCGACCTCGGCGCGCCCAACGAGATCGACGTCGACCTCCTCAAGCAGCGCGCCGACTTCCTCCGCGAGGACTCGCTCGTCGCCATCATCGAGCTCACCGACGAGGACGACTCGTCCGCCGACCCGCTCTCGGTCGGCGGCCAGGGCTGGGCCTTCATGGCGAACCAGTTCCCCGGCTCCACCGTCTTCCGTGGGGACGGCAAGTCCACGACGGCGCCGCGCGCCACGAGCATCTGCGCGACGAACCCGGGCGCGGACGGCAAGGACGGCAAGGTCGCCTGCACCTCGTGCGGCTTCGCCGCCACCTGCAACCCCTCGGACCCCGCCTGCAAGCTCATCAAGGACGATCCCGAGTGCCAGAAGAACGGCGGCTACTACGGGCCGCTCGAGGATCAGCTCAACGTCCGCTTCCACCGCATGAAGGAGCGCTACGGCATCGACCCGCAGTATCCGATCAAGCGCTACGTCGACGGCCTCACCAAGTTCCGCGTGCCGGATCGCGGCGCCGAGCACACCACGAAGGCGCGCCCCAACGGCGGCCGCGACATCAGCGGCTACATCGGCACCCAGAAGTGCACGAACCCGCTCTTCGCAAAGAACCTCCCGCGCGACGCGGGCCAGGAGATCTGCACGCTCCAGCGCTCGACGCGCGGCCCCGAGCTCATCTTCTTCGCGGTGGTCGGCGGCGTCCCGAACGACCTCCTCCACTTCGACCCCAACGACGCGGAGAAGAGCAAGATCGTCAACGACGACTGGAACAAGATCCTCGGTCGTGACCCGGCGAACTTCGACTACACGAGCATCGACCCGCACATGATCCAGTCGATCTCGCCGCGCCAGGGCGTGCCCGGGCCGAGCCCGACGCGTGGCGACAACGGCGACCCCAAGGACCCGGTCGGTCGCGACTGGGAGACGGCTGCCGACGACCTCCAGTACGCCTGCACGTTCAACCTTCCGACGAAGCGCACCTGCACCGCGACCGACCCGTCCTGCGACTGCGCCTCCGCCGCCAAGAACCCGCCGCTCTGCGGCCAGGCCTCGGGCGACCAGATCAAGGCCAAGGCCTACCCCACCAACCGCGAGTTCCAGGTCGTGCGCGCGCTCGGCGACCAGGGCGTCATCGCCTCGCTCTGCCCGATCTCGCTCACCGTCGCCAAGGACGACCCGACCTACGGCTACAACCCGGCCGTCAAGTCGATCATCGACCGCCTCAAGAACGCGCTCACCACCCAGTGTCTCCCGCAGCGCCTGACGAAGTCGACCGACCCGGCCGAGAAGGACCAGGTCCCGTGCCTCGTCCTCGCGCAGCTCGCCGAGCTCACCGACACCTGTCAGGCCGCGGGTCTCGACCTGCCTTCGCCGGAGATCCTCGCCAAGTTCCTCGAGCAGAAGAAGGCCGAGTCCGGCGACGTGAAGGATGGCGGGACCGACCTGTCGAAGTTCCCGGTCTGCGTCCTCAAGCAGCTCGTCGTCCCCACGGGCTCGACCTGCAAGGACGACGCGGACAAGGGCTGGTGCTACGTCGAGAACGGTAACGGCTCGAACCCTGCCGGCAAGTGCCCCCAGGCGCTCATCTTCTCGAGCTCTACGGCGGCGCTCGCAGGCGCGCAGTTCAGCCTCCAGTGCATCCAGCAGTTCTCCGAGGACGCCGGCAAGTAAGCCTGCGACTGACTCCGCCTCGAGCGGCTTCCTCGAGCCCCGCCCGGTTGACTCCGGCGCGGGGCTCGGTTCTTTTGTGCGTGCGTTGCCGTCGCCCAAGAAGACCATCCTGATCATCGAGGACGAGCCCCACATCGTCATGGGCCTCCGCGACTCGCTCGAGTTCGAGGGCTTCGGCGTGATCTCGGCGGGCAAGGGCAAGGACGGCATCCAGCTGGCGCGCGCCGAGAACCCGGACGCGGTCATCCTCGATCTCATGCTGCCGGACATGAACGGCTACGCGATCTGCGAGGAGCTGCGGCGCATCTCGCCGTTCATGCCGATCATCATGCTCACTGCGCGCTCGCAGGAGACCGACAAGATCCGCGGCCTCGACGCGGGGGCTGACGACTACGTGACCAAGCCGTTCAGCGTCAACGAGCTCATCGCGCGCATGCGCGCGATCTTCCGGCGCGTGGCCCGCCCCAGCGCGGCGCCCGAGGTCATGGAGATCGGGCTCGCCAAGGTGAGCTTCTCGGCGCACACGCTCAAGGTGGGCAACGTCGAGCACGCGCTCTCGTTCTACGAGGTCGAGCTGCTGCGCCTTCTGCTCGAGCGCGTCGGCCAGCCGGTCAGCCGCGACGAGATCCTCCAGAAGATCTGGGGCCTCGAGGCTTCCCCCACCAACCGCACCGTCGACAACTTCATCGTGAAGCTGCGCAAGAAGGTCGAGGTGCACCCGGACAAGCCGGCGCACATCCTCACGGTCTACGGCTACGGCTACAAGCTCGTCGCGCCCGAGGGCTGAGCGGGCCGCGAGCGCCTGCTCGTGCTAGGCCTTCGCGATGCACGGAAGGGTGGCTCTGCTCGTCTTCGCGGTGGGTTGTTCGTCGGGGGCGGCGAGCGATCCCGCTGCGGACGGCGGCAACGTCCCGGTCACGCCGCTCGTGGAATGCCCGGACATCGGCGCGACCCGCTGCGCCGGCCTGCGCGTCCAGACCTGCGAGAAGCGCGGCGGGAGCATGGTCTTCGGCGAGGCCGCGGACTGTCCCGGTGATCAGAGCTGCCGTGCCGAGGCCTGTCAGGATCCGACCGCGCGCCAGCGCGCACAGGCGGCCTCGATCGAAGCGCTCGTCGACGCGCTCGCTCCCGCGACCGCCTGGCACGAGCCGGTGGATGCCGCCGCGGTGAAGATCCGCGAGCGCGCAGCGGTGCTGAAGGGCGACGGCAGCGATCTCCCGTTCTTCGGCGCGGCGTGGCACACGATGAACGCCTTCCCGCAAGGCCACCAGGGGCTCTTCTCCCTTGTGGCGAGCGTGTGCGGCAAGGCGATGGCGTACCAGCAGACCTCGCGCTTCGGCGTGTGCGGTCGTCCCTCGTCGGCCGGGCTCGCGGTGACGTTCGCGCGCACCGGCAACACGCTCGGGCTCGCGGTGGGCGACGTCATCACCAGCGCCGGGGCCGACACCGGGGATGCGCTGTTCGAAGCCTCTTACCAGCGCCCGGTATGCGGCACCGTTTTCCCCGCGGCCTCCGGCTATCGCTACGCGGGCGCGGCCTCGTTCTTCGGCAACGTCCCCGCGGGGACGAAGCTCGGCGTGCGCCGGCCCGACGGCTCGACCCGTGAGCTCATCGTCCCCGCCGAGACGGACGCGAGCGCGACGGACTGCACCGATCCCTTCGTGCGCGAGCGCGCGCTGTACGCCGAGGCCAAGGTTCGCGCCGACGGCGTCGCCGTGATCCGGCTGCCCAGCTTCTATCCGTTCGACAAGCAGCCGCCACCGAACGCCACCGCCGCCGACTTCGAGGCCTTCGCCGCGGCGTATCAGGACGAGATCAAGAAGGTGTTCGACACCGTCAAGACCGCGCCCGGCATCGTCTGGGACATCCGCGGCAACACCGGCGGGATCACGAACGTCGGGCTCGCGATCATCTCCGGCTTCGCGACCGCGCGGAAGACCGCCATCTCGTACTGCCGCACGCGCACGCCGGGCTCCTCACCTCCGGCGTTCGATCCGCCTCGCTACGCCGTGTACCAGGTCGATCCCGGCGGGCCCTTCGCGTATGCGGGCAAGGTCGCGGTCGTCAGCGACGGACTCGCCTACAGCGCCGGCGACTACTTCCCGTTCGCCGTCATCAAGGCGTCGGGCGCGGCGGTCGTCGGCTCCGCCTCGGCCGGGGCGTTCGGCGGAGGAAATGGGCCCATCACCATCGACGGCCCACCGAAGCTCTCTGCGAACTTCGATGCCAGCGGCTGCTTCGATGCCGCGACCGGCAAACCGCTCGAAGGAGCGCCTCCGCCGCCGAAGGTGGCGGTCGAGTACGACGCGAAGGATCTCGCCGCGGGTCGCGACACGATCCTCGAGCGCGCGGTGATCGAGCTCGGCTTGTGAGCGCGCGGCCTCAGGCGGTCGCTTCGCTCGCGCTGGCCTCGCGGTAGAGCGCGTCGATCGCGCGCGCGTGGCGCTCGATCACGGCGCCGCGCTTGATCTTGAGCGTCGGCGTCAACGTGCCCGCGGCGCAGGTGAAGTCCTCGAGCGTCAGCGCGAACGCGCGCGGCCTCTCGTAGGGCTTGAACTCCTTCGCGCTCGCCTCGAGCTCGCCCTCGATGAGGCGCCTCACTGCGGGATCGGCGGCGAGGTCCTCGCGGAGCGTGACCTCGCTCCGGGCGGCCCACGCGCGGAGCGCGTCCGCCTTGAGGACCACGATCGCCACGTTGAACGGCTTGTTGTCGCCGTAGAGCATCACGTTCGAGATGTAGGGCGAGAGCTTGAGGCTCTCCTCGAGCGGGGAGGGCATCACGTACTTCCCGTTCTCGAGCTTGTACTGCTCCTTGATCCGGCCGGTGACGTAGAGGAAGCCGTCCGCGTCGAGCCGCCCGAGATCGCCCGTGCGGAACGCGCCCGAGGGCAGGAGCGCGCTCGCGTTCTCCTCCGGCCGCTGGTGGTAGCCCTTCATCACGTTGGGACCCTCGACGATGATCTCGCCCTCTCCCGGGGAGCGCCCGCGCGACTCGTCGAGCGTCACGCGCACGCCGGGGATCGGCTTGCCCACGCTGCCGAGCCGGCGCGAGGTCGGCGTGTTGCCGGTGACGACGGGCGAGGTCTCGGTGAGCCCGTAGCCTTCGCACACGACGATGCCCATCGCGTCGATCATCTCGGCGACGTGCGGAGCGATCGCCGCGCTCGCGGTGAGCGCGTAGCGGAGCCGCCCCCCGAGCTTCGCGCGGATCTTGGCGAAGATGAGGCGGTCGGCGAACGCGAGCTGGATCGCCTCGAGCGCCCCCAGCGTCTCCCCGCGGTTCTTGCGCGTCGCGCTCGCGATCGCGCTCTTGAAGAGCGCGCGGATGAAGCGCGGCTTCCTCTCCATCTGCGCGATCACCCCGCTGTAGATGCGGTTCCAGATCCGCGGCACGGCGACGAGCATCGTTGGACGCACCTCCGCGAGCTCCTCCATCAGCTTCGCCACGTCGCTCGCGATCGCGGTCGACGCGCCGCGGCTGATGAGGAAGTGCACCTCGACGACCTGCCCGTAGACGTGAGCCCAGGGCAAGAACGAGAGCGTGCGATCGTCGGGGGAGAGAGGGAAGACCACGGCGGAGGCGCCGACCGTCGACGTCAGGTTGTCGTGGGTGAGGAGCACGCCTTTTGGCTTGCCGGTCGTGCCCGAGGTGTAGACGAAGCACGCGACGGCGTCGCCGGGCGGCGCGCGCGACGGCGTGGGATGGGTGCGTCCGGCCGCGAGGAGCGCCGCGTACGAGCGAGGATCGCTCGGCTCGCCTTCGAGCGCGACCACGTGCCGGAGCGTCGCGACGTCCGGCCGCATCGCGTCGAGCTTCTCGACGATCGTGGCCTTCGAGCCGACGACGACGCTCGCGCCACAGTCGGCGAGGATGAAGCGCCACTCCTCCGCGCGCTGCGCCTCGTACATCGGTACGAGGTTCGCGCCGAGCCCGAAGGCCGCGAACGCCACGACCGCCCACTCGACGCGGTTGCCCGAGACGATCGCCACGCGGTCGCCCTCGCCGACGCCGAGCGCGTGCAGACCGCCGCGAAGCGCGTCCACGAGCTCCTCGAGCTCGCGGAAGTCGGTCGGCGAAGCGACGGCAGCTCGACTCGAAGAGCTCGACGAGGTTCGGGTGGCGTTCGAAGGTCGGCATCTGTCCCCCTGACCACGAGCACCAGAGCAAGGAGCGCGCCGCGAGCCCGCCGCCCGATCACGCGCGCGCGGTGGCCGCCGAGGCGCAAGCGTTGCGCGCCCGCGCAATCTCAGGGAGAGCTGAAGCCCGAGAGAGCGTTCCACTGCATCAGCACCTGCGCCGGCGTGATCGAGTGACCACCCGTGTGCTGGTGGAGCGTGAAGCCGTGGCCCGCGGCTTCGAAGGGCGGCCTTGTCCTGCAGCGTGACCGCGATCGGGTTCTGATCCTGCGTCCCGTGGACGTGGCTCACCGGGATCGGCCACGAGCAGTCAGCGGGCGCGTAGCCGCTCTGGCGCGCGAACGAGGTGTTCGCGCCGCCCATCGTGAGGCCGGAGAAGCGATCGGAGGCTCCGGTGCCGAGGAGGTATCCGTAGAAGCAGCCCGCGGAGAAGCCCCACAGGCTCACGGAGCGCGAGGGAGAGACCGCACGGCTCGTCCTCAAGGGACTACCGAGCGCCGAGATCTTTCACCACGTCTTCCCGTTCTGATCGTCCTCAACGCGGCGCGCGCTCGACGATGGTGAATGCCACGCGTCGGTTCTCGAGGCGCCCCTGCTCGGTCAGGTTCGTGGCGATCGGCTTCGAGCTACCGAAGCCTTCGCTCGTGAGGCGCTCCTCGTCGACCCCGTGCTCGACGAGCCAGCGCAGCACCGCCGCCGCGCGCCTCCGGCTGAGATCGTCGTTGAACGATGCGTCCCCGGTATCGTCGGTGTGGCCGTCCACCCGCAGCTTGCGGATCTCGGGATGCTCGTCGAGCAGGCGCTGGACTGCGCTGAGCACCGGCTGGCTGTCGCCGAGGAGATCGGCGCTGCCCGTCGCGAACTGGATCCGCTCCCCGATCCGGATCTCGGTGGCGGTGACGACCGCGAGCTGATGCGGCGTTCCGGTCGGGCAGCCGTTCGTCATCGGGTCGGCGGTGCGGAGCCCGGCGATGCCCGGGCAAGCGTCGTCGCTGTCGCGGATCCCGTCGCCGTCGAGGTCCTCGTCGGGCACGCGCTCGGGCGGCGGGCAGCCGTTGAGCTCGGGATCCCCGCTCGGGACGCCGGGCTGGTCGGGGCAGGCGTCATTCGCGTCGAGCACGTGGTCGCCATCTCGGTCCGCGGGCGGCGCGGCGATCGGGATCCACCACTCGAGCGACGCGAGCCCGCGAAAGGCCGGTGACCCGTACCCGCGCGTGAGGCCGCCGCCTCCCGCCAGACCGATCCGCAAGCCCAGCGGAAGATCGTAGCGCGCGCCGAGCACGACATCCGCTGGCGTGCCTCGCACCGACAGGAAGGCATCCGCGCGCAGCCCCGTGGACGCGAACACCTCCGGACCGACGAAGAACCGCCCGAGCTGGAGGCCGAGACCGGCCGCGGCGGCGAGCCCGGTGCCGAGGGGGCTGCTGGCGTAGGCGTCGTCGCGCGATCGAACGACGAGCGCGGCGCGGGTGGCCCACGCCAGCACGCCGAGGCGACCGGCGGCGAGCACCTGCGGCGCGATGCGCGCGGAGCCGTCGCTCGTGAACTGCGAGCGCACGCCGGTCGGGAGCCACCCGCGTACGCCGAGGGCGAGCGTGAACGGCGCATCGTGCTGCCCTGCGAGCCGCACATCGGCCGCGATCCGGAGATCGGCGAGCGCCGCTCGATTGGCGGGGGCCAGCGCCTCGCCGGAGACGAACGCCGCATCACCATCCTGGTAGAGCGCGAAGGGAACGTCGAGGCCGAGCCGCACGCGGTCGGCGAGGACGATGGATCCTGCCGCATGCACGACCGCCTGATGTCGCACGATCGCGAGTCGCTCCTCGTGCGCGGCGTCGTAGACGACGAGCGGCTTGTACGCGTAAGCGAGCGTCACGCCGAGCGCGGGCCGAGCGCGCCCTCTCAGATCGAGGCCGTCCACCACGAACCAGCCGCTGCCGCGCTCCGCCGGCTCGAAGCGATCGATCGCGAAGCCCGTCTGCGACTGACCATGCGCCGTCCCTGCAGCGAGCAGCGCACCCGTGACGAGGCGCGCGCGAACGGCGAGGGGGCGTCTCACGTCGGCTCAGCGCTTGCTGATGCGTAGATCACGAAAGCTCGCCGTGCGCCGGTAGAACGAGCCGTAGGATGGAAGATCGACCCGATCGCTCTGCGCGACGACGCTTACCGCAAAGACCTGCACGTCCGTGGAGGCGACCTCGTCGCGGTAGGGGATGGTGAAGGACGAGGCGCGCGGACCTCCCGGAGGCCCGTACAGGATCCAGAAGAGCTGTCCGCCCGCGAACACTCGGACCGTCAGCTCGGCGCCAGGGGGAAAGCCGTCGAGCGGGATGGGGTCGCGCGCGGTGCGCGGCGCGTCGGGATCGCGCACCGTCGGCGGCGCGGCGAAATCGTTCCAGTTCGTACCCTCGGCAGCGATGCCTTGCTCGGTCCGCACCGATCGTGAACCGTCGGGCGCGATGAGCAAGGCCTGGGTGAGCGGGCGCTCGGGGGCGATGTCGGTCGTCACGAGCGTCACGCTCAGGTCGAAGGCGCGTGCGTCGCTGGTCGTGGTCGACGACGAGAAGATGCCCAGCGTCAGGGCGGAGTCGGCGCTGAGCACCGAGGCCAAGGCGCGCGTTCCAGGGCCGAACGGGGTGCCGGCGACCTGCGGGAGCTCGGCGCGCATGCGCAGTGTCCGCGAGGGCAGCGCGGGAATGGTTGCGAGGTCGATGTCGAGCAGCTGGTCGTCTTCGCGGGCCGGCAGGTCGATGCGGAAGGCCTTGACGAGATCGTTCGAGACCGGGTTCCCGGCAGGGTCGATGAAGCTCGTGAGCGCGGCGCCGAGCACGAAGAACGGACGCCCGCGGGGCGCACGAAGCGCGTAGCGCGGCTCGAGCGCGGTCGCTGCGCCGAGCCTCGCGAGCGCGCTGCTCGCGAGCGCGACCGCGTTCGTCGGCTCCTTGAAGGCGAAGAGGTTGCCGCGTAGCTCGACGGTGAGGCTCTCCGCCACGTCGTCGAGTCGCAGCGGAAGGATGACGAGATCCGCCGGCGGCTTGCCGAGCGTGTTGGGCCGCGCCCGCGCGGTGTCGGGGGAAGCCTCGAGCATCGTCACGTACGCATGATTGTCCGAGAGCACGGTGACCGACGCGCCGCCTTGCGAGAAGTCACCGTCGAAGGTGACGTGGCCGTCGGGCGCGGTGGTCGACGTCACCCGTGGCCCGCCGCCCGCGGGATCGAACGCCACGCGGGCGTTCGCGATGGGCGTCTCCGCGCCGTCGACCGTGAGGCGCTGGTCGAAGACCCAGACCGTGAACGGCACGACCGCCTCGCCGGAGTCCGAGTCGCAGGCGACAACGCTTCGCGCGAAGAGCGCGATCGACCAGACGCAGCGCGAACGCCAGACCACCACGGCGGCACGATACCAACCGCGCCCGGATGCGCAAAGGCTGCTTGTGCCTCCGCGATCGCGGCACCAGACTTCGCGCGATGTTCGTCCTCCGGCGCTTCGCGTCGAGCACTGCCCTCGCGCTCGCGCTCGCGCTCGCCGCGCCGCGCGTGGCCTCGGCGCAGGGCGCGTGCGATGCGGGCGCGCTGTGCGGGGACGACGATCAGGACGGCTTCCTCGCGTGCGGCTGTCCCTACGCCGGGACGCCCTGCGACTGCGACGACGCAGATCCCGCGACGTTTCCTGGATCCCCCGAGGCCTGCGATGCGCCGCTCGATCGCAATTGCAACGGCGCCAAGGCCGAGCGCTGCGCGGCGAGGCGCGGCTGTCTCGGGAGCGTCTGCGTGCCGGAGTGCGTTCCGCTCTCCGACTTCGGCTGCGCGACCGGCTCGCGGTTCGCGACGCAGGCGGACGGTCGCTGCCTGTGCGAGCCCGGAGACTGCACGCTCTTCGGCTGTCCTCCCGGCTCCACCTGCGACGACGCGAAGAAGTGCATCCCCAGCTGTCATGCCGGCGTGAGGTGCCCGCATGGCCAGCGCTGCCGCGGCTTCGGCTGCGTCGACCCTTGCGCCGAGGTGACGTGCCCGACGGGCGCGGCCTGCCGTGACGGTCTGTGCGTGCCGTCCTGCGCGTGCTGCCCCGCTGGCGAGAGCTGCGATCCGACGGCGCCAGTACCGAAGTGCATCGAGAGCGCCTGCGTCGGCGTGCGATGCGTGGGCGGCACGCATTGCGAGCGCGGAGCGTGCGTCGACGACTGCGCTGGGGTCGTGTGTCCGCCGCAGCGCGTGTGCCGGCAGGTCAGCCTGAATGGCGCCGCGACCCGCGGGACCTGCGTGGACCTCTGCTCGCCGAGCCCGTGCAAGCCTGGCTTCGCGTGCGACTGGCGCACCGGGGGTTGCACGCCGCTCCCCACGGCGGAGGGCGGGCTGTCGGCGCCCGAGGCCATCGACGACGGCTTCGAGGTCGGCGGCGCCGGCTGGTTCTGCTCCGCATCGGGCTTCACCAGCGGCTCCGCCGTCACTGCCCTGGCCGGCGTGGCGGGCTTGTTCGGCTTCATCGTGCGGCGCCGCAGGCGACGTGCAACTGGAGAGGTGAGGCGGTGATGAAGAACCGCGCTTCGATGGCGCCCGCGCTCCTGCGGCTGCGCGCGATCCGATCTTTCTTCATGCATCCAGGACGATCGGGCCACGCCCGCTCCTTCTTGGTCGCGCTGAGCTACTTCACCGCAGGGCCCGCGGGCGGCGCCGTCGGGGGCTTGTTGTCGTCCTGGATGCACGACGCGAGGTCCATCATCAGGAACAGCAGCGCCTTCTCCTGCGCGGTGAAGCCCGAGGTCGTGCAGTTCGCGGGGAACGTGCCGCCCGGCGTGTCGCCGCTCGAGACGTGGATGTCGGTGAAGACGCCGCGGCCGCACTGGTCGGCGGGCTTGGTGCCGATGGGGGTGTTGAAGGAGTAGAACTTGGGCGCGTCCGGCGTGTAGAGCCAGCGGCGCGAGGTGTCGATGGTGCCGCCGACGCCCGGGATCTGCGTCACGCTCGACCGGAGCGCGGTCATCTTCACGATGCCGGATTTCGGCGCGGTCGTCGCCTTGACCTCGTCGAGCCACTCGCCGAACGCAACGCCCTTGGCGAACGTCGTGTCGACGCTCACGTCGGTGGCGGGATCGGAGCTCGAGTTGTTCGTCCACGTCGCGGTGGAGGGCAGGGGGGTCGAGCCGTTCTTGAACCATTCGTAGTGGTAGTGCGAGGCGAAGAGGCGACCACCCTGGTCGAGGTACTCCTTGACGTTGGCTCGCGCCGTCGCGGACTTCGTCCCCGCGTTCTCGTTGCCCTCGCACGAGAGGATGACGATGTCGTAGGTCTTGAGCTTTGCGCCGTCGTCCCAGAGCGCGGTGGCCGCGGGCGTGTTGTCGTCGATCTTCGAGCCGTCGTTGTTGGTGCGCTTGCCCTGGTAGATGTGCACGCGCCCCGCGCCGTCGGGGTTCGTCATCTCCGCGTCGACGCCCAGCTTGCGCACGAAGCACTCGAGCGAGTCAGCGCCGCCGGTGGTGATGGCGATCTTCGGGATCTCGCCCTCGGCCTTGTTGCGCGGGAGGCGCGTGGTGCCGGCGTCGAGCTTCACGTCGGCGCACTGCTGCACCTTGGCGGCGGGGATGATCACCTTGCGGCGCCAGCGACCGATCTGCACGACCACCGGAACGTCGACGCCGACCGGCACGTTCTTCAGCACGAAGTCGCCAGTCGAGCCGGTGAGCGCGGTGGTGATGGGCTTACCGGACGGCGTGGTCCCGCACTTGTCGCAGGTGATCCCTTCCTTGAAGGGCTCGAGATCCGCGTTGGGCACGTAGACGATCGCGTTGTAGAGCGGCACGGTGCCGGACGGATCGTAGACCTTGCCCGAGAGCGAGGTCGTCGCCCCCCCGGTGCACGCGACCTGCTTGCACTCGAGGCCGACGCACGGCGCGCCGCTCGAGCCGCTCGCGCCGCTGGTGCCGCCTGACGTACCGAACCCGCTGCTGCCGCTGGAGCTGGCGTTGCCGCTGCTCGACGTGCCATCGCCGCCGGGGAACGTGCTCTCGTCACTCGAGCCGCAGCCCGCCGCGACCGTGAGCCCGAGACCAAGGAGGAACGAGC
>JAYTBL010000608.1:0-3709 GCA_043736975.1 Polyangiaceae bacterium | reverse complement strand
ATGATGCTGCGCCGCCTCGATGAAGATCGGCGTATCCGAGGAGAAGCTCTCGCAGCCCGAGTCGAGCAGCGGCGCGATGACCTTGCTGGTCGCTCGGTTCGTCAGGCGTCCGTGCTCGGGCGGCCCGCGGCTCATCGCGTAGACCACGCCGTCTACCCATTCGCGCTTCTCGTCACTTGCCTCCTCGTCGCGGAGGAAGACGTCGTACGGCACATAGTCCGTGGTTCACGCCGCGGTCATTGCTCCAGGTTACCACTGCCACGGCGGACTCGCGGCGCGCGCCGCGGGTCAGATCTTCAGCGTGGCGCGGAGGTCGTCGGTCTCGAGCTTCGCGAGCTCGTCGGCGATCGACTCCGGGGCGTCCTTCGGGACGTGGATCATGAAGCGGACGTACAGATCGCCCGGCTCCTTGCCCTTGCGCACCACGCCCTTGCCGCGCAGGCGGAGCTTGGTGCCGCTCGACGTGCCCGGCGGGACCTTCACCATCACGTCGCCGTCGAACGTGGGGACCTTCACCTTCGAGCCCTTCAGCGCCTCGCTGACCCAGATCGGCACCTCGAGCTGGAGGTCGTCACCGTCGCGCGTGAACAGGGCATGCGGCTCGACGTGGATCACCAGCAGGAGATCGCCGCTCGGTCCGCCGTTCGGCGACGCGCCGCCCTGCCCCGGGATCCGCACCCGGCTGCCCTCGGAGGCGCCCGGCGGGATCCGCACCGTCACCGGCTCCGGTGAATTCGGGTTGCGGAGCTGGAGCGATGTGCCCTTCACCGCGGACACGAAGTCGACAGTGAGCTCCTGCTCGAAGTCGCGGCCCCTCTGCGGTCCCCGACGACGCTGCTGCCGGCCGAAGAGGTCCGCGAAGGGATCGCCACCAGCCGCGCTGCCTCCGGGCACCGCGCCGCTGAAAAGATCCTCGAGGTTCACCGCGCCGCCTCCGCCGCCCCGGAAGCCGCCGCCGTTGCCGCTGCGCGACTGCCACTGCTTGTAGGCGCGAGCCTTCTCGGCATCGAAGCCCTCACGCACCGCCTCTTCGCCGAACTCGTCGTAGAGCTTGCGCTTCTTCTCGTCGTGCAGCGTCTCGTAGGCGTGGTTGACGACCTTGAACTTCGCCTCCTTCGCCTTGTCTCCCGGGTTCTTGTCGGGATGGAGGTCGCGAGCGAGCTTACGGTACTGCTTCTTGATGGTGGCGGCATCGGCGTCCTTGGGGACACCGAGCACGGCGTAGAAGTCCTCTGCCATCGTCGCGCTCAAACTAAGTCCCCAGCGCTGCGCATGCAATGGCCGTGCGCGTACGCGCAGGCTTTGCAGGGAACGCAGCCATCGCCTGCGCGGGAGGCTACGCTTCGGGGATGGTCAGACGCGCGGGGGTGCTTGCGTGCGCGGCGCTGTTCGTCGGCGCAATTGCGTCGGCCTGCCGCCCCACGCCATCCCCGCAGGAAGCCACCGACAAGCCGGCTCCGGCCGTGGCCGACGCCAGCCCCGACGCGCTCGACGCCTCGCTCCTCGATGCGCAGGCCGCGGCGCTCCTCGATGCCTCGACCGAAGGCGGCGCGCTCACGGGCGACGACCCCATGGCGAACCATCACAGCACGCGCGAGGAGCTGCTCGGGCTCTTCACCATCAAGGACTTCACGCCCGAGGAGAAGAAGCGCATCCAGCCCGACATCTTCCTGCGCAACGCGATCGGCCCCGACGGCCCGGGCCGCATGAACCAGGGCAACAAGGCGATCGCGCGGCACACCATCAGCAAAGCGAAGTGCCTCGCGGGGCTCGAGCATCTCGTCATCCAGACCTCCGAGCAGCGCGCGAGGTGCGGCGCCGAGAACATGGTGCCCATCTGGATCAAGGGCAAGGAGGCGTGGTTCTGCATCGACGTCTTCGAGTTCCCGAACAAGGCCTGCGAGCTGCCGTTCGTGTGGACGCCGCCCACGCTCGCGAAGAAGGTCTGCGAGCTCCAGGGCAAGCGCCTCTGCGCGCAGACCGAGTGGAACATCGCCTGCCGTGGCGATCCGAACGGCGGCGACGACCAGAAGTACGCCTACGGCGACAAGGTCGACATCGAGGTCTGCCACACCAACCTGCGCCACCGCGTGCCTTGCAACCCGAACGACGCGAAGTCGGCATTCAACACCTGCACCACCGACACCGAGCCGGCAGGCGCGTTTCCGAAGTGCCGCTCACGCTTCGGCGTGTTCGATCAGCACGGCAACGTCGCCGAGGTGATGATGCGCCGCGAGGGCGAGCAGGTCGTCTCGCAGCTCAAGGGCAGCGCGTGGTTCTACAACGAGCTGGTGCGCGAGCCGGGCCAGCCGGTCCCCGAGACCACGACCAACAAGGCGGGCGCCTACCCCGACCACTGCAACTTCGACCCGCGCTGGCACGTGGAGCCGATCGAGAACGCCTTCCACGTGAACTACCACCTGGGCTTCCGCTGCTGCAAATCGATCCCGTAGTTCGTCATCGGATCCTCACGTGTGCGGATCGTGCGGGTTGAAGGCGATCTCCCAGAGGAAGCCGTCGGGATCGGCGACGTAGCCCGAGTAGCCGCCCCACGCGACATCGGTTGCGAGCGACTCGCGCGGGTAGAGGGCGAGTCACACGCGCCCGAGCTCGAAGAACGCGATCGACTTGTCGGAGGGGAGCCGCGGGAGGTTGAAGACCTTCTCGTAGAAACGAACGGAGCGTTAGAAGTTGGCGACACCGAGCGTGATGAAGCTGACGCGAGGTACCATCGGTTTGCCCGACGAGGGTAGCATGGCCCTCCGCGAGCTCAGGGGGGCGGCGCCGCGTTGAGCGCCAGCGGCTGCTTCGGCTCGAGGAGCGCGAGCGGCCTCTCCTCGATGAGGTAGGCGATGCCGCGCTTCGCTGCCTGCGCGGCCACGATGGTGAGCGCGGTCAGCGCGATCCTGCGCGCCGCTTCCTGCCAGAACGGCGGACGCTCCTCGCGGCGGAGCGGCGCCAGCGACTTCGACAGCCGGTAGGCGAGGCTCTGCTCGCGACGGTTCTCGACCATCGATCGGATGGCGATGGTGGTGCCCGCCGCGAGCACGATCGCGCCCAGCAGCGCGCCCCCGAGCGGCACGGCGAGGCGCTGGGCCTGATGACCGATCGCCGTCACCTGATGACGCCGCGTATCCAGCGCGTCGATGGTACGCAGGAGCCGCGAGCGGATGACGTTCGCGCGGCGCACCAGACGCGAGCGCTGTTCCTCGAGGGCGATGGACTTCGTGCTCATGCGATGTGCTCCTTCAGCTGCTTCACGTCATTCTGCAGGCGAGACCGCGTCTTCTCGAGCGGGGCCTTGGGGAGCATTCCGTAGGCCACGAAGCCAGCGACCGCGGCCACCACGAAGAAGGAGCCCGCGACCGCCAGGGCCACCAGGGCGGTGCCGCCCAGCGCCAGCACCAGGGCAACCGCGAGCAGGCACAGCGCGACCGACGAAGCGCCCGCCGCGACGCCAAACCCGATGGCGGCGCGCTTCGCCTGCAGCAGCTCCTCGCGCACCTCTTCCTTCGCCAGCTCCACCTCGAGGAGAACGAGCTCCTTGGCCTCGTCCATCGCCTCGCGGACGAGATCCGCGGTGGATGTCTCCTCGAGGAGCTCGGGGTTGCGTACCGAAGGGGTGGGAAGGGAGAGGAGCGCCACGGGCGCTGGCGCTGCAAACCTGGGGCCGACGAGAAAGGGGCTCAGGCCTCAGGCCTCAGGCCTC
>JAYTBL010000607.1:0-3710 GCA_043736975.1 Polyangiaceae bacterium | reverse complement strand
GCGTTGGGTGATGCAGAGGTGACCGTCGAAGACGCGCACCGCGAGCTGGGGGAGGTGATGTGTCTCCCAGAGATCCGCCCAGACGCTGCTGTGAAGGTCACCACGCGCGTGGGCGGCGGCGGCCTGCGCCCACGAAGCGACCACCAGCGCACCGGTGTCGCCCGACTGGAGCGCGAGACGTCGGCACTCGGCGGCCTTCGCGGTCCCGATCGTCGGATCTCCGAAGCCGAGGGCGGCCGCGCCGCTGTACGTTAGCGCCTCCGCGAGGCGACCCTCGATGCTCGTCGGCGCGAGGCCGCGCAGCGACTCGAGGGCTCCGCGCGGATCGCTCGTCTTGATCTGCGCAAGCGCACGCTTCGCGCGGAGGTTGTCGGCCGTTGTCGGATCCGCCGCGATCCGCGTACCTTCGTCGCCTACGAAGCGGCGGCGAACAGCCTCTGTCGAACGCTCGTCAAGCGGGCCCTTGGCCGCTCCACGAATGATGACCGCGAGCTCTTCGACGCCGAGGGGACCAACATCCAGCAGCTCGACGCGCTTGCTGCGGACGAGGCGCGCGATCCCACGCTCCAGCGTCGGCTGGGCCGTCAGCGAGCGAACGGCGAGAACGAGCCTCACGGGGGTGCCCGTAGCGGCGAGGTGCAGGAGCACATCGATGCTCGCGTCGTCGAGCGACTCGGCTTCGTCGACCGCGAGCAGGATGGGGGCGTTGGGCCTGTCGCGACGAGCAGCGCCTGAAGCGCGCCCACGATCTCGTGTCGCGCGAGCGGTCCGGGTAGCGAAGCGGCGGGTAGCGCAAGGGGGGTCACGGCAGCGAGCACGCTCCGCGCGTGGGCGCTGAGCTGCTCGAGGAGGCGGCGGTCGGCGCGGAGCAGCTGCTCGGTGATCTCGGCGACCACCGCGTAGGGGCGCGCGGCGTCGCCCGGGGCGATGAAGACCGTGCCCCAACCGTCGTTCTTGGCGAGCTCGAGGAGGCGCCTGCAGATTGCGGTCTTTCCGATGCCGGCCGCGCCGCGGAGGACCACGACGAAGCTCCCCGTGCGTCGTTGGCGGCGAAGATCCGCCGCGCCTCGCCGAGCTCCGCGTCGCGCCCCACGAACCCGGGCTCGCTCGTGGCGAGCCCCGCCAGGGACTGCTTGTAGAGCGCTTCGGTCTCGGCGCTCGGACGGACGCCGAGGCTGCGCTCGAGCGCGCTGCGGAGGTGTCCATACCAGCGGATCGCGGCGGTGAGCTGGCCGGCCGCGATCGCCTCGCGCATCAGCGCCTGGTGCGCGGCCTCGTCGGTGCCCTCTTCCTGCGCGAGCTGCTCGGTCCGACCTGCCGCGCGAAGGAGCTGGAGGAACTCCCCCCGAAGTCGCGCTCGTGGCCCCTCGATCCACGGCTCGGACGGCTCGTCCTGAAGGAGATCCCCCGCGTAGAGCGCCGCCGCCTCGACGCACGCTTCGCGGTTGCCGCGCAGGAGCGCGGCGTCGGCCGCCTGCTCGAACCGTACAGCATCGGAGACGACAGCTCCCGAAGGGAGGAGCGCGACCCGACCCTCGCTGAGCGTCAGCGCATCGGCGTGCCCGAGCGCCTGGCGGGCGAAGTGCGCCGCCTTGCGCAGGTTTGCGCGCCCGGCGTCACCATCGAGCTCGGGCCAGAGCACGTCGATCACGTGGTCGCGGGAGAGTCGGAACTGCCTCGCGAGCGCCAGGAGAAGCACGAGCTCGCGCGCCCGTCGGGTGGTCCACACCTTCGGGGCGAGCTCCACACCGTCCACCGAAGCACGGAAAGAGCCGAGCACCGCGAGCTCGACCCGGGCGCGTGAAGGCCTCTCCGTCGTTCCCATGGCGGGAAAAGTCCAGTCGCGCCGGGTTTGCCTGACCAGGGGGCCTGACCGCGCCGGATGCTTGGCATACAGCCATGTCGACCTCGCCTCCCGGCCTCGTCCCGAACTGGTTCGTGATGCGGTTCCCGTCGAGCGCGACGCGAAGGTGCTCTTCGTCTGCTTCGCGAGCGCGACGCTTCGCAACGACGTGAAGCTGCAGGTCGACCGTTTCGGGGTGTCGTCGGTCGCGAGCTTCCGTGCCGTGGACGTTCGCGAGCACCACCGCGAGGAGGGCCCGGAGTGGTTCGACAACTGGCGAAGCGGGCCGCTGCGCGCGGTTGCGGTTCGAAAGCTGAGCTGCTTCGACGACCAAGGCCCCAAGGAGTAGACTTCGATGACGATGATGCAGCCGGTCAAGGCCAGGGTGAGGAACGGACGCCTCGTGCTCGACGAACCGACGGATCGTCCCGAGGGAGAGGAGGTCGAGATGGTCCCGCTCGACGAGGTGCTCGCTAACGGTGGTGACTACCTCGACGACGAGGAGCGCCAGCGTCTCCATCGGTCCATCGAGCGCGGCATCGAAGACGTGAAGGCGGGTCGCACGGTGGATGCCCGTCAGGTGATCGCGGAGCTGCGAGCGCGCGCGAGCGGTCGGTGAAGGTCGAGCTCTCCGAGGAGGCTCACGCGCAGGTGCAGGAGATCGATGCGTGGTGGCGTGAGAACCGTCGCGCCGCCCCCGACCTCTTTGCCGACGAACTCGATCAGGCGCTGCTCATGCTCGAACAGAAGCCGATGCTCGGCACGCACTACGAGGCCGGAGCGAAGGCCGGGCGTCGCGTGCTTCTGCGCCGCAGCCACCATCATCTCTACTTCGTCGAGCAGGCCCAGCGGCTCTACGTCCTTGCGGTGTGGAGCGTTTATCGAGGACGAGGGCCGAAGCTGTAGACTCACGCCGTGGTGCGACGCTCGGTCTTCCTCGCATGGCTCGTCGCGGTGTTCCGGCTCGGTCTCTGCGGGCCCTCGCATTGCCTCACGTTAATTGCTACCAAGCCAGGGGCTGTTGCTCCACGAATCTGCTGCCCGCGGATCCCGAGGAGCGATGGAGAAAGAGATCCGTGCGAGCGCGCGCGAGGCTCTACGCGGCATCGCGCTTGTTCGTGAACCTCGTCCAGCCGTCGTTCAAGCTCGCTGACAAGACTCGCGTCGGCGCCCGTGTGACCAAGCGCTACCACGCGCCTGAAATTCCCGCGGCACGCCTGCTGAAGCTGGATGTGCCGGAGGCAATGAAAGAGCGCCTGCGCTCGATCGCTGTCGGCTCGGATCCTCTCTGGCTGCTCGACGAGATCCGCACCATGCAACACCACCTTGTTCAGCTCGCCGTCGGAGCGACGGTGCACACGGCTCCGTCGCGAGCGGCTGCCTGCGCGACGCGGGCGCCGGCGCGACCGCGCGCTGCGTGATGCCCGCCGCGCCGTGCCAGGTCGGCGGCTTCTACTGCGGGGTCGACAAGCTCGATGGCGACCCGCCGGCGGCGTGCTGTATCGCTGCGCGACCGGCGGCACGGCGGTGGAAAGGGAGCGATGCGCGAAGGGCTGCCAGGTCGCGAAGGACGGCCTCGACGACGCGTGCGTGAAGTGAGCGTGCCTGCACCACCTGCGGCTGCGAGCGGCGGCGACCGAACGCGTCCGTTGACGCCGGCGCCTGGCATCCGTGAGATGGTGAGCCCCCATGCTGCTGCTGCCGGCTCGCCGTCTCGGTCTCGACTGGCTCGCCTTCCTCGCCCTCGTCGCGCTGCCGCTTGCCGCGGGTGGAGGGCCGCCTCCTGCCGCGCCGTGCTTCGCGATCCGCGCCGACTCCGAGCTGCGCGCGAAGGACGCCCGGAAGACGCTCGACGACCTCGCCGACC
>JAYTBL010000606.1:0-18668 GCA_043736975.1 Polyangiaceae bacterium | reverse complement strand
AGGCCTCCGTTCACGGCGAAGAAGAAGCTGCGGATGCGCGGCGTGGTCGGCGGGGTGCACGGCCGGACCGTCTCCATGGCCTGGCAGCTCTCCGGCGGAGGTGGGTGAGCCCGCGCTGCTTGCCCGGGGACAGCGCCGCCCAGAGCTTCCTCCACTCGGGCTCGTGACGAAGATCAGGAGTCCCGAGCTGCGGGCGCAACGCGCCGTCGATCTCATGCGCGACCTCCAGGACGGGATCGTCCCAGGGCCGTCTCGGACGCGCTCGCGCTGATCGCGGGCGGAGCGAGGTCACAGCTTCAGCGAGTAGCAGTGAAGAGGGCAAGGCCTTGATGAACAAAGAGGGCGGCACGTACCAGCTCGCGGTGCGGCTCTCGGTGCGCGCGGAGGGCGTCGACGAGGCCACGCTCGAGGGCTTCGTCGAGAAGACGAAGGCAGCGTGCCCCTACTCATGTCAGCAGCCGCCATCGCGGCTCGTCTGGCCGAGCTGCGCGCCGGCTGGCTTGGTCCCTGCTCCGCGCGCGCGCCGTGCCGCGTCCGCCGCCTGCGCCAGCGGGCACGTCGCAAGATCCCGCCTCTTCCGCCCGCGTAGGTGTCCGCACTTCCACGACCGCGGGGCGCCTACCAGGTCTGGCGCGGGTTCAGCGGGGGGGTGGTCGCGGGGAGGGGCTTGCCGTCGGGGCCGGGCCACTTCGCGCGGAGGCCTTCGTCGAGGATGAGATAGACCTGCGACAGGCTGATGTTGTGCTGCTTCGCCAGCTTGCGGAAGAAGATCCGCTCGAAGTGTCCGCGGTCGTCCTCGCGGGACCAGAGGTGACCGTTCCAGCTGTTCGCCTGTAGCGCCTGCTCGCGCGTCGGCTGCTCGTTCTCCGCGATCTGCGCGAAGATCTCGCGGCGCGTGCGCTCCGGGAGGCGGAAGCGGTAGTCCTCGATCTCCTCGCTCGGGATGGGGATCGGCGGCTTCGCCCTCACCAGCGGCGCCGCCAGCGCGCTCACCCGCTGCCAGACCACCACCGCCGCGAAGCTGATCACCACCACGCGCACGATCCAGCCGACGCGTGACGAAGGCTTCGCGCCGAAGTCGAGCAGCGACAGGTAGGGCGTGAGCCGCGCCCACTCGTTCCGTAGCCAGGTCATCGCCGCCATCGCGCCGTCGAGGTTACCCTCATGGCAGGAGCGGCGCCACGACCTCGGCGGCCAGGTACTGCGTGAAGATCTTCGCCCCCGGCTCGCTCAGGTGGTCACCATCGGTGAAGTCGGCGCTCTCGACCCCGGGCGGCGCGTTGAGGTCGTGGAACGGGACGTTCTGCTCGGCGGTGATGCGCTTCACCTCGTTCAGGTACTCGAAGTACGTGTGCGCCTCGTCGTGGAAGTAGTCGAGCTGCCGGGCCTGCGGCGCGCCGATCACCACCGGCTTGATGCCCGCGCGCTTGAGCAGCTCCAGCGTGAGCGCGAGGAAGCGCGAGGCCATCGGCTTGATCTTCGCGCCCTTCGACTTGTCCATGAGCTCGGCGTACGCGCCAGCGCGGCCCACGGCGCGGACTTGCTGCTGCTGGGGATTCACGCGCCCGCCGAGCGAGTTCCAGCCACGGTCCTGGAACTGGATCTGCGGGGTCGGCAGCGAGAAGATCGACACCGCGTAGGCGAGCTCGGTCCGCGTCGCGAGCAGCCGTGAGGCGCCGTAGGCGACGCTCGCGCCGGCCTCCTCGGTGTTGTCGCGCCAGGTGGCGCGCACCAGCCACGGCGCCATCTTCCATTGCACGCCGGCCGATGTGCCCACCGCGGAGACGGTATCGCAGCAGCTGAACGCCGCCGGATTCAGGCCGATGATGAAGACCTTCGGTCGCGGCTTGTGGTGTGCGGCCTCGGTGGCGACCATCAGGAACGTGGGCGTGGTGCCGGAAGGGATCCCGAAGTTGTAGGTCGTGTAGGTCTGGCCCTTCTTCTCCTGCAGGACCTGCTGCATGACGTGCGGGATGACCGCGTGGAACATGCGCGAGTCGCCGGTGACCACGATGTCCCCGCCCTGCGCCTCGTAGTCGAGCGCCTTGGCGGTGATGTAGTTGCTGTCCTTCTTGAGCTTCTGATCGAGCAGCGAGCCGCGGAAGAAGACCTCGACGGCGACGAGCGCCGCGATGCAGACGACGACCGAGACCAGGAACCCATCGGGGCTACCGCGGTCTTCGTTCTCGGGTTCGGTTTCGGTCATCTTCGCGCTCAGAAGTAGAAGTAGATGAACGTGGGGGAGGTGCTCGCGAACCAGTAGAGCACCATCACCATGGTCGCCCAGAACAGCCCGCGCGCCGCGGCGGGCAGCGCCTGGTTCGTGCGCAGGCCGAGGCGGTAGCCGCCCGCGGCGTGGAGCAAGCAGACCGCGAAGAGGTATGAGGCGGCGAGCTCGAGGGGCTTGCTCGGCTTCCAGCCGGCGGCGGGCCACGCGACGACGATGCGCCTGAGGACCGCGGTGGCGTCTCCGAACGTCTGCGCGCGGAAGAACACCCAGCCGATCATGACCAGGACCAACGTGCCGAGCGTGGCGGCGATCTTGTAGAAGACGTTCTCCCGCGCGCGCGTCCACTGCGGGGTGGCGCCGGTGAAGAGCTTGTGGAGCGCGAGCAGGATGCCGTGGTACGCGCCCCAGATCACGAAGGTGATGCGTGCGCCGTGCCACAGGCCGCCGAGCGTCATGGTGATGAAGAGGTTGCGGTAGGTGCCGAAGGATCCGCCGCGGTTGCCGCCCAGCGGGATGTAGAGGTAGTCGCGCAGCCAGCGCGAGAGCGTCATGTGCCAGCGCCGCCAGAACTCGGTGATGGATCGGCTCAGGTACGGGTAGTCGAAGTTCTCGGGCAGATCGAAGCCGAGCATCTGCGAGCCGCCGCGTGCGATGTCGGTGTAGCCCGAGAAGTCGCAGAAGATCTGCGCGGTGTACGCGGCGACGCCCGCGATCAGCTCGACGGTGTTGAAGGTGGCGGGCGCCTTGAAGACGGCGTCGGCGTAGATGGCCAGGTTGTCCGCGAGGACCATCTTCTTCACGAACCCGGTGAGCATGATGAACATGCCCTCGGAGGCGCGCTGGCTGTCGAAGCGGCGCTTCTCGCGCAGCTGCGGGAGCAGCTCCGAGGCGCGCACGATCGGCCCGGCGATGAGGTGCGGGAAGTACGAGACGTAGAGCGCGAACTCGGGGAACGAGCGCGCCCCGGGATCGCCGCGGTAGACGTCCACCACGTAGCTCACCATCTCGAAGACGTAGAACGAGATGCCGAGCGGCAGCGGCAGCTGCTCGACGTGCGCGCCGGGGATGAACGAGGCGAAGAACGCGGCGTACTTGAAGGTGGCGAGCGTGCCCAGCAGCACCACGATGGCGCCCGCGAGGATGCCCTTCCGCCCGGTCTTGCGCGTGCGCAGCAGGAAGCCCGCGCCGTAGGTGAACGCGGTGAGCGCCGCGAGGAGCGCGGCGAGCTTCCAGCCCCAGGTCAGGTAGAAGACGACGCTCGCGACCAGCAGCACCCACGGCGTGAGGCGCGCCGGAAGGAGCCAGCGCGCCGGGAGTACGAGTCCGAAGAAGAAGAGGACGAACGCGTACCCGGTGAACCCCACGCCGCTACCTGCTCAGATCCACTCGTCTTCGAGGGTGGGGAGGTCGGTGCGCGGCGGGACGCTGGTGGGGCGCGAGCGCGTGTTCTCCACCTGCACCGCGCGCTCCGCGAGGAGGACGGCGGCGAGCGCGTCGCTCCCCATGCACAGCTCGCCGACCTCGCCGTCGGTGAGGTAACTGCGGAACTGCATGAGCTGGGCGCGCAGCGGCTCCTCCTTGCGCACGCCGAACTGGATGCGGTCGGAGGTGCGGTAGACGTCCTGCAGCGCCGCGAAGCCGGTGTTGGGCGGCTCGCTGACCTTGAGGAGGCTCCCGCCGAACAGCTCGCAGGTCTGGAGCATGTAGTCCACGAAGCAGACGCCCCGCGTGCCCGTGACGCGGATGCTGCGGATCTTGGTGGGCGTGATCCAGTTGACGTGCACCGTGGCGCTGGTGCCCGACGTCGACGCGAGGAAGATCTCGGCGGTGTCGAACACGCCCTCCTTCCAGGTCACGTGGCACATCGAGTGCTCGAGCCGCACCGGGCCGACGAGCATGCGCAGCACGTCGATGTCGTGGACGGCGAGGTCGAGGATGACGTTGTTGCCGGCGAGGACGGTATCGGGATAGCCGCCGATGCGCGTGAACGCGATGTGGATGGGCGTCCCCAGGAAGCCCTCCTTCATCACCTCGCGCAGCTTGCGGACCGCGGGGTTGAAGCGCTCGACGTGCCCCACCACCAGCTTCGTGCCCTTCGCCTGCGCGGCGGCGAGCATCTCGCGCCCCTGCTCGAAGGTGCTGGCGATCGGCTTCTCGACGAGCAGGTGCTTGCCCATCGCGATGAGCTCCATCCCGAGCGCATGGTGCGACGCGGTCGGCGTGGCGATCACCGCGGCGTCGAACGCGACGTCCTTCAGCTCGGCGAGGCTCCGCACGAAGGGGATCTTGCCGAGGTCGGTGGGCGCCGGCGCATGCGCCTCGATCACCCCGACGAGCTCGTAGCCCGGCGTCTCGCGCAGGACGCGCAGGTGATTCTTGCCCATGCGCCCGACCCCGAAGAGCACGATTTTCGTATTGGCTGCCATGGCTGGGGGGCACCGTTATAGGGCGAAGGAGCAGCCCTGGCCAGCAGACCGTTAGCGGAGCTTCTTCACCTTCGGGCTCGTCTGGCGCACGCGGAGCACCGCGAACGGGAGCGTCGCGCCGAGCGTGGGCACCGAGAGCAGGAGCAGCGCCATGCCCAGGCGATCGGGGCCGGCCGCGGCGCGGCGCATGACGAGCTTGCTGACCGTAGCGATGGTGCGCGGGATCTGCGTCTTGTAGACGATCTTCGAGACCGCCTCGCCGTAGTTCGAGGGGCTGGCCACGAGCGCGAAGGTGGCGCGCAGGCGGCGGAACTCCGCCATCATCGTGTTCTCGAGGTCGTAGCCGTCGGCCACCTCGTCGAGGTTCATCTGCCGGATGACGTCGGCACGCGCGAGGAAGTACCCGTGGAGCGGGTCTTCCATGCCCCAGAAGCCGAGCGCGAACTGCATCACGAACGAGACGCCGACGTTGCCCCAGTACCGGAAGCGCGGCATCTGGTAGAGCGACTCGGGGTGCATGAAGCGGCTGCCCTTGGCGACGTCGATCTCGGGCATCGCCTCCAGCACCTCGCGGAAGCGCTGCACCAGCCCGGGCTCGCACTGGTTGTCGGAGGCCACGACGCCCATCGCGTCGACGTCGTCCCGCTCGCGCAGCCAGCGGAACGCGCTCTTCACCGCGCCGCCGATGCCCAGGTTCTTCGGGTGGTGGATGACGTGGATCTTGTCGGGGAACTCGCGCGCGAGCTCGTCCGCGATCTCGCCGGTGCGGTCGGTGCTCCCGTCATCGATGATGACCATGCGGTCCATCATGTGGAGCGTGCGCTCGACCGTCTTGCGGAGCAGTTTCTCTTCGTTGAGCGCGGGGCAGGCGAACGCGATTTTCATCAGCTTCGCGGCAACAGCACTACCACAGATGGTAGCCTCCGGGCCCGCAAATGGTGGCCTTGGCCCTCCTCACCGCGCTCGTGCTCGCGGCCTCGATCGCCGCGACCAGCGGGCTGCGCAGCCGGGCTGACGCGATCATCGCCGCGAGCCTGGTGTTCAACGGGCTCGTGATCGGGCCCATCTACCTGCTCGGCCTGACGGGGCACCTCGATCGCGTCACGCTCGGCTTCGGCGCCGGCCTCCCCAGCGCGGCCATCCTCGTGCTGCGCCTGCGGGGCGCGTGGAAGGCCAACGCGAAGGCGCTCGGACTCCGCTTCCTGCGCCTCGCTTGGCTGCCGGGCGAGGCGCTGCGGCGCACCTGGCAGGAGCGCTCGCTGCTGCTCGTGGGCGCCGGCGCGAGCACGCTGCTCTTCCCTTACATGATCGTGATCGCCTACCTCGCGCCGACCTGGCGGGACTGGGACACGCTCTGGTACCACGAGCCGATCACCGGGTTCACGATCCAGAACCACGGCTTCGCGCCGGTGGCGCTGCCGCCGGTGCTGCAAGGCATCAACGGAGTTCATCGCCTGTGCGAGATGACGCAGCTGTGGTTCGCCATCTACGGCGGCCGCCGCGTCATCGAGATGGCGAACATCGCGTTCATGCCGCTGCTGGTGGCGTGCGGCTTCGCGCTGGCGCGGCGCTACACCAGGGACATCGTGGTGAGCGTGGGGGTGGCGTGCGCGCTGATGCTCATGCCCGGCTACCTGCGCCTCGTGCAGACCACCATGGTCGATCCCCAGAGCGGCGCGCTGCTCCTCGCCGCGGCCTACTTCTGCACGCAGGTGAAGCTCGATCGACAGGCGATCGGCTACGCGATCCTCGCGCTCACGCTCGCGGTGGGCGCGAAGATCTGGTCGCTCATTCCCATCGGGCTGCTCTCCGTCTATTTCCTCGCGCGCATCGTGCGGCGGTGGCGCGCGCTGGGACCCGGCTTCACGGCGCTGGCGGTGCTGGGCGGCGCGGTCTGCCTGGTCGGGATGCAGGCGGTGACCTACCTCCGCAACCTGCTCAACTTCGGCAATCCGCTATGGCCGACGGTCACCATCGACAGCCCGCGCTTCAAGATCCACTGGCAGGGCGCGACCGCGGACGCCCCGACCATGGGCTTCAGCATCAACGATCCCTTCGACGTCTTCTACCGCAAGATGACGGGCCCGCCGTTCTCGGCGATGGGCCCCGGGCACTCGTGGCAGGTGAACGACTACGGCTTCGCCTGGGCCTGGGTGGTGCTGCCGCTCTGCGCGCTCGCCATGGCGATCGTCGGCCTCCGCTGGCTGATCGGCGTCTCCGCGGTGACGTTCCGCGCCCGCACGCGAGGCCCGGCCGACGAGCTCGTCTCCGGCGCGATGATCCTCGCCATCTGCGCGTTCGCCTCGCTGTACCTGACGCCGGCGATCTTCATCGCGCGCTACCACGTGCCCTCGCTGGGCATGATGCTCGCGTGCCTGTGCTGGATGGCGGGCGCGGGCCGCGGCAAGCGGCTGGTGGCCGACGCCGCGCTCTTCGCGCAGATCGGCGCGCTGCTCCTCGCCTACTGGGCGCCGAAGAAGATGACGATGATCTACCTCTACGACCAGGCCGACGTCGTCCACTGGCTCAAGACGCCCTATCCCGAGCGCGAGGTCCGCGACCGCAAGGGCGGCACGATGATCTCGCCGATCATCCCGGCCGTCGGCCTGCTGCGCGAGCAGGAGCTGACCGAGGGGCAGATCGTCGGGTTCGACTACCTCGATTTCCCGGGCCTGCTCTGGAACAACGACTTCTCGAACAAGGTGGTGTGGCTGAACGAGGCCACCGATCCGCTCGGGCAGGCGAACCGCATCGGCGCGGTGTGGGTCTACACGCGCGGCGGCACGACCCTCCACCAGCAGCTGATCAAGCCCGACTCTGGCTGGCAGCTGATCGGCACGTTGGAGAGCGAAGGCGCGGGCAGCGTGTTCCGGAAGCGGAAGTAGCTACGCTCTCATCCTCGCCTTCCGCTACGGGAGCGGCTCGCCGTCCGGGCCGCGGGGCGGCGACCGGACCGGGTCGCGCCGCTCGTCGAGGAGCCCGCCGGCGCGCACCTGGGTGCGCAGCCAGGGCTTGGTGGAAACGGTCGTCTCGGTCGTGGGGAGCGCCTCGCGCTTCGTCGTGTGCATGGTGAAAAAAAAAGCAGCACGAGGATGCCTGGCGCGGAAGGCGCGCGATCGTGGGGCCTGCGCAGGATGATTGGACGGAGCCGCCAAACGTTTGGACGCCTCCGCCAATCATGGGAGCGCGCAGCCTACTTCTTCGCGGGGTAGTACTCGCCGTCCGGGTCGATCCTCCTTCCTGCACCGGCGCGGATTCGAGTCTTCAGCGTGGCGGGCGGCGCGATCTCGCGCGGGTCCGTCGCGGTCTGCGTGGTCGTGGCCTGGGCCTTGGATGAGGCGTCGTGTGAAACGAGATTCGAATGCATGGCCCCCCCCGGGCAAAGCCCGGACCACGCGATCCGCGGCCCTTGACGCCGCGCCCGGCGGTTCGATCCGCGCTACGCTCACGCAGCCCCCCGCGGCGCCCTCGATGCCCGTTCCCGCGTCCTATGGCGACTATCGGATTGTTCGCGCGATCGGCAGCGGCGGGATGGGGGTGGTCTACGAGGCCGAGCATCGGGCTCTCGGCCGTCGGGTCGCCCTCAAGGTGCTCTCCGAGGACGCCCTCGCCGATCCCGTCGCGCTCGCTCGTCTCCGGCGCGAGGCGCTCTCGATGGGCGCGCTCCAGCACCCGCACGTGGTCCAGGTGTCCGACTTCTCGGAAGGGCCTCCCCCCTTCCTGGTGATGGAGATCCTGAGCGGCCGATCGCTCCGCGACCGTCTCGCGAAGGGAGGACCGCTCCCTTTCGGTGATGCCTGCTTGATCGCCGTGCAGCTCCTCGCCGCGCTCGGCGCGGCCCACCGCGCGGGCATCGTGCATCGTGACGTGAAGCCGGCAAACGTGTTCGTCGTGGACACGCCGGTCACCGACGTGTTCGTGAAGCTGCTCGATTTCGGTATCGCGAAGCTCCTGACCGAGGGAGCGCCGGCGCTGACTCATCACGACGCGATCGTCGGATCCGCCCCGTACATGGCGCCCGAGCAGATCCGCGGCCTGGAGATCGACGCCAAGACCGACCTCTTCGCGCTGGGCGTGACGCTCTACGAGATCCTGTCGGGCCGCAAACCGTTCGTGCCCGGCCCCACCGAGAGCGTGATGGTGGCGATCCTGCGTGGAGGGCCGATCGCGCCGCTGGAGCGGGTGCCGCCGGAGCTTGAGAAGGTCGTGCTCCGCGCGCTCCAGCGCTCGCCCACGGCGCGCTACCTGACCGCCGAGGAGATGAGCGCCGCGCTCATGCCTTTCGTATCGCAGGCGTCGCTGAACGTGCTCGCCACGACGGCGATGGCGAGTCGCGCGCCGGGGTCGATGGCAGCCTCCGCGTGCTCTTCGTTGGCCTGTCGGTGGGCGCGAGCGTCCTTGTGCGCGTCCTCGGCGCGCTCCCGAGCGCGCTGGGTACGCCGTTCACGCCGGCGGCTCCCGTGGCGCCCGCGCCGCTCGCCCTGTCGAAGGCCGTGCTGCGAGGGAGCTGCGAGTACCATCCCGCCGCCGAGCCCGCCGCGAAGACCTGCATCGAGTACGTCTCGCTCGCCGAGGCCGCGGACCTGCGTGAGCACTTCTGCGAACCGTTGAACGAGAGCGCGTTCCTCAAGGCGACGTGGAGCGACCGCGCGTGCGACCGGCGCGGCGCGATCTTCGGATGCCGCTCGGCAGAGGGCGGGACGACCCTCTGGATCTACCGCGCCTCGTCGGAGCGCGAGAAGGCTCGAAAGTGCCCGGACAAGAAGGACATCCTGCTCGACCCGACGAAGCCGTGAGGCTCCCGCGCGCGTCGAGCCGGAGAGTCTGTCTAGTTGCGCAGGCTCGGGTTGTCCGAGCCCGCTGCCGCGCCGCGATAGCTCGTCTCCTCTTCGTTGTTGTACCACTGGTAACGATCGCCGGCCTTCACGCTCGTCCGAACGCGGACGGGCGACGAGGGCGGCTCGGAGGGCGTCGTGGATTCGTTGGTCTGCTTGGCTTTCATCTGCGTGCTCCTTGGAGGTCTGGCGAATTCCGCCGGGCTCGATCGAGTGATCGCACGCACCATGCCAGAGGACCGGGCGCGGCATTGACTGCGTGGCGCCCGATGGGTCTCCGCCCCGGGGCGGTCGCCAGCGGGGCGGTACCGGCCAGCTCGGTCGCTGCGAGCTCGTCACGGTCGGTCTGCGTTCCGCGCTCCGCTCGGTATACGGCGAGCGAGCGTGAATCGCGCCGCCTGCTCACTTCACGGCGGCGGGTTTCACGGCCGCATGATCGCTCGGCCCCGGATCCGACGAAGAGCCCAAATTCCTAGCTCTCGAGATCCGCTGCGCGGTAGATGATGTGGGGAGCGAGGCGGTCGCGGACCGCCTCGTACGGCTCGCCGCGCTCCTTGGCGAGCTCGATCACCAGCGCGCGCAGGCGGTGCTCGGGGCGCTCGTTGGTCTCCGCCCACCACTCCGGGTGCACCAGGATCTGCAGGATGTGGCTGCGCGGCCTGGCGAGGCTCTCCAGCGGGGCGCCCTCGCGCCAGCGCGCGCGCGAGTCCGAGAGGTACCAGCGGAACAGGTCGTCGGCGTAGCCGCTCACGCGCCCGCCGATGGTCAGCGGCCCGCGCAGCAGATCCTGGATCGGGAGATGGAAGGAGACCGAGCGCACCGGGGCGCCGCGCAGCTCGGCGAAGGCGTCGCAGGCTGCCGCGATGTCGCGCTCGCGGACCGCGGGGTCGGCCTGGGCCATGCCGCGGACCATCACGTCGTAGTGGAGGCCGAGCTCGTGGCCGCCCGCGGCGATCTCGTCGAGGATGGCCTTCGATTCCTCGGAGCGCACATCGTAAAACGGGCTGTCCATCATCACGTGGTAGGTCGAGCGCGCGCCCCACTCCTGCTCCTTGCGCGCCAGCTGCAGCGCGCTGCGCAGGCTCACGTCGACGTCGTGCCGGATGAAGGCGGTGGGCGTGCTCGCGTCGCCCACGTACGCTTCGGCGTCCCCCAGCGTGGCGAGGCGGAAGCGGCTCTTCAGCTCGGCATAGACGCGCGCCAGGTAGCCGTAGCTGAAGTCGAGGTCCCACGACCCCGGTTCGTTGCAGAGATTCTCTTTCACTTGTCCCTCCTCGGAATGACGCGCGCCGGGTTGCCGACCACCGTGGTGTCGGGCGCGACGTCCTTCAGCACCACGCAGCCGAGCCCCACGAACGCGCGCGCGCCGATCTTCACCTGCTCCAGCACCGAAGCATTGGGGCCGATCCACGCGGCCTCACCCACCACCACGCCGCCGCTGAGCTCTGCGCAGGCGATGACGAAGGCGTTCTTGCAGATGCGAACATTGTGTGCAACATGCACGTGATCGTCGACCTTGGCGTCGTCCTCGATGATGGTGGGCCCCAGCGTGCCCTGCACCACGGTAGTGACGCTGCCGACCTCCACGCGGTCGCCGATGATCACGCCGCCGAAGTGGAGGAAGCGGAGCGGTGAGCCGTCGGGCAGGCGCTCGAAGCCGAAGCCCGACTCGCCGACCACGCAGCCCGACTTCAGCCAGCAGTCCTTGCCGATGCGCACGTCGTCGGCGATGGTCACGTGCGGCTCGACGCGCGTGCGCTCGCCGATGACCACGCCCTTGCCGATCGACACCCCGGGCGCGATGATCGCCGTGGGGTGGATCTGCGCCTCCTCGGTGGCGCGCGTGAACGGCCCCAGGCGCTCCAGCACCAGCAGCGCCTTGATGAAGTCGAGCCGCGGCTCGCTCGATCGGATCCAGGCGCCCGAGGGCGGCTTCTCCCTGGTGATGACGCAGGTACCCGCAGGCAGCTCGGCGGGAAGCGCGCGCGTCGCGAAGGTCAGCGCTCCCGGCAGCACCGCCGAGAGCGGCGTCACCACCGCGATCGCGACGTCCTCACCCTCCCAAGGCAAACCCAGCTCGGCGGCGAGCTGCGAGGCCTTCACGTTCTTCTCGAGGCGATTGCGCATCGCCGCCAACGTATGCCAAATCGCCGCGCCCTCGCGACTACCGCGTCTTGCACTCCTGCATCTTGACGCACTGGCCATGACCGCCGCGCGCGCAGTCGCTCTGGCCGATGACCGATTTCGTGCCGTTCACGTTGCAGCAGCAGTTCTTCGTGCCGTCGACGGGCTTGAGCGCCGCCGCGGCGCAGCGGTCCTTCTTGACGCACTGCCCGCGCTTGGCCTTCGTGCACTCGCTCTGCCCGAGCGAGGTCAGCGGCTGACCGGGCACCTCGCAGCAGCACTCGCCTGGAGCAGGCGCGCTCGCCACCGGCGCGGGCTCGGCGACCGTCGCCGCGGGGGCCCCGCCGTCCACGACCCCAGCGCCGGTCGGTCGCGCAGCGATCACCGGCACCGCGCCCGCGTCGAACTGCGCCACCGCCGCGTCGGTGTCGGGCGGCACGAGGACGATGACGGCAGCGTCGACCGCGCCCGCCTCGGCGCTCGGCTCGGGCTTCTTCGGGCACGCGGTGAGGGTGCCGAGGGAGAGGCCGAGCAGGCACGCGCTAACGATCGTTCGGTTCGCCATCGGCACGGGACATGCGCAAAGGCGGGCGCCGGGGTCAAGCCCCGATCGCCTGCGGCATCAGCTACCGGGCTCGTCCTGCTCCTCCTCGATGGGCTTGGCGGTGGTGGGGATCTCGTCGGGCCAGGTCGGCAGCGAGCGCCAGCGCACCATCTCGAGCCGCACCCAGCGATAGCCCTCGCGCGCGAACACCGCGAGCACGGTGAGGAGCGCGAGCAGCGACACGAGCAGGCAGATGGTCAGCATGCGATCGCGGAACGCGATCACCACCTTGTGCTTGCCGGCCGGCACCTCGACGGCCAGGAGCTGCTGATCGCTCTTCACCGTACCCACGCTGGTCGTCCACTCGGGCGCCCAGTTCTGGTTCACGCGGATGGTGGTGGCCTCCTTCGCGTCCACCTCGAGGGTGATCTCGTTGGGCGTCCAGTCGAGGCGCTTCACCGACGCCTTGGTGGGGTCGACGGGATACTCCTCTTGCTCCAGATCACCACGCAGCAGCGGTGACTCCGGCAGCGGGTTGCCCGCGAAGCAGTAAAGCGTGCCCATGTTGGCGGCCGCGAAGACGTGCGCGTCTCGCCGGTTGCCGCGGCTCTGGCGGAACGGCTGATCGAAGGTGCGCGGCCCTTCCTCGACGTAGATCTGGTCCTTCTTGATGCGCCCCCAGTCCATGACCTTCTCGGACTGCGGCCGCACCACCACGTACGAGAGGTAGGTCGCGAGCCCGACCGCCGCCCAGATCAGCACCTCGGGCACCGGCCGCGGCGGACGCTTGCGCCACGCGAGCAGCGCGCTCCATACGCGCCGCACCACCGCAGGGAGCGCGTCCTCGACGCGCGTGATCCCGCGCGCCGCGCACACCGCGAGGAAGAAGAGCACCACCACCATGTAGCGATCGGGAAAGCGCAGCTGCGAGAAGATGGGCAGCGACTTGAGGATGTGATGCGGCGACCACGCGCCGATGTCGCCCATCGCCAGGACGAAGAAGAAGATCGCGCCGCCCAGGAACACCGAGGCCGCCGCGTCCATGGTGACGAGCGCGATCAGCCCGAACACGATCACGATCCCGTACTTGAGCGAGAGCCCCGCGAGCAGCGCCTCCGCGCCGTGGTTCTCCACCGGCGTGAACACGCGCGGGAACTGGCGGAGGAACGAGAGCGTGGGCAGCAGCTTGCCGAACGCGAGCGCGAGCGCGACCACGCCGATGCTGAACGACACCACCCAAGGCGTGAGCCACGCGCGCGGCGACCGCGCGGGCCCATCGCTCCTCGCGAAGAGGCCGCGCGCGCTCATGGCGATGGTGAGGTAGAGCAGCGCGAGGAGCGTGTAGGGCGTCGTATAGGTGCCCGCGGAGAGCACGATCCACGCGAAGAAGCAGCCGCCCAGCACCCGCCAGCGCCACGACTCGAAGCCCTTGAGGAAGCACAGCACGACCCACGGGATCAGCTCGAAGCCGAGGAAGTTGATCCAGCCGTCGTGCAGGAAGCCCACGAAGCGATCGCACGTCCCGTAGGCGAGCGCCGCGAAGCCTGCGGCGATCACCGTGCAGTCGAGGCGGCGGCACAGGCGATACATGCCCTCGAACCCCATCACCACCAGCAGGAGGATGGCGAGACGGCGGCCGTTCGCGACGCCGAAGAAGATGCGCAGCAGAAAATCGGGGCCGAGGAACGGATCCTCGGGCGCGGCGATGCCCACCGTACCGCCGCACCAGTACGGGTTCCACGCCGGGAGCTGCCCCCAGCGCAGGAGCGTCATGCGATCGGTCTCTTCCCAGGAGTAGAACTGGTGGTCGTCCATCCATTCGGCGACCTTGAAGGCATCCGCGGTGACGCCCTGGTGGACCCAGGCCGCGATCGCCACCCACACCACGAGGCGCAGGAGCGTGACGTTCGCGAGGCGATCGGTCCAGCGCGTGGTGCGCTCGAAGAGCGGATTCGACCCCGCGAGGTCGGCCTGGGTGACGGCCTGGGTGACGGCCTGGGCGAGCGTGCGCCTTGCCCAGCCGTAGATCCGCTTCACGGGCCCCATCGCGGGGCGTTTATACGGCGTAGCTCAGGAAATGGCGAGCAGCGCCGCCACCGCGGCCTCGCGCTCTTCCTCGCGCATGCCGTAAAACAGCGGGAGGTTCACCACCTTCTGGCAGAACGCCCGGGAGCGCGCGAGATCGCCGTGGAGGATGGCGCCCGCCGCCTTGGCCGGCGGCTGCATGTCCATCGTCTCGGGGTAGGTGCGCGCGGCGCCGATGCCCGCGGCCTTCAGCGCGTCCACGATCTCCTGGCCCTTCTTGCCCTCGACGGTGATGGCGTTGAGGTACCCGTTCTCGACGACGCCGCTGGGCGGCCCGTAGACGCGCACGCGTTTGTCGCCCGCGAGGCGCTCGCGGTACCAGGCGGCGCTGTGGCGGCGGGACTCGAGGACCAGCGGGAGCTCGTCGAGCACGCGCGAGAGGAAGGCCGCGTTCATCGCGCCCATGCGCGAGTTCCAGCCGACGTGCGCGTACGAGTAGTGATCGGAGCGGCCGTGGTTGCAGATCGAGCGCAGGAACGACTCGTGCTCCTTCGACTGCACGGTGATGGCGCCGCCGTCCATCGCGCCGCCCACCACCTTCGCCGGGTAGAAGGAGAGCGTGGCCACCTCGGCGCGGGCCAGCACCGGCTCGCCGCAGGTCTCGACGCCGAAGCACTGCGCGCCGTCCTCCACCACGCCGATGTTCCGCTCCTTGCAGAACACGCGAATCTCGCCGACGCGCGCCGAGGTCCAGCCGTAGAGGTGGACGAGCATGAGCGCGTCGAAGCGGTGCGCGTCGTGCGCGGAGCGGAGCTCGTCGAGGCTCACCTGGAGGTCGTCGGGATCGATGTCGACCAGCACCGGGATCGCGCCCAGCTGGGCCACCGCCTCGAACGTGGCCCAGAAGGTGAGGTTGGGGAGCGCGACCTTCATCCCGCGCTTCACGCCGATGGTCTGGAGCGCGACCAGCAGCGCGTCGGTTCCGTTCGCGCACGCCACCACGTGCGGCACGCCCAGGACGCCCGCGAGCTTCTTCTCCACCGCGGTCACGCGCGGCCCGCCGACGAACTCCGTCTTGTCGAGGCACTCGGTCCAGGAGGCGAGCACGTCACCACGGATGCGGGCCACGAGGCGCGAGAGATCGATGAAGGGAACGGCCATGACGATCCATGGTTTATAGGGCAGCCACCCCAGGATGGGGAGGGAGATGCTTGATCGGCTCGCTTCATCAACGCAACCTGCAGGCGGCGGTGGCCGATGGCGTCAGTCGCGAGGTGCGGCAGGCCGCGCTGCGGGCGGGGCTGCGGGTGACGGTGCCGGCGGCAGTGATCACGGAGTGGTGGCGTGGGCGCACCGATCTCCGGGAGGACATCCTCGCCAGCGTGCGGGTCGAGCCGCTCACCGAGACCGTCGCGCGCCTCGCCGGAGAGGCACTTTCGCAGGTGAAGGGCTCCACGGCGATCGACGCCATCGTGATGGCCAGCGCAGCGCTGCGCGGCGACGTCGTCTACACGTCCGACGTCGACGACCTCGATCGCCTGCGCGCGCACTTCCCCGGCGCGCGCGTGCTGGGGGTGTAGCGGCGTTCGGGCGGACGACCTCTTCCTCCGCGGCGATCCGGGGCGAGCGGGGCGGCGCGACCCCTCTCGCGAGATGGTGAAGATCCTTCACCATCTCTCCTGGCTGCCCGGACGCCGCGTCGCGCGGAGATGGTGAAGGATCTTCACCATTCCGGGAGAGGGGCCACCGGGGTCGAGCCGCGAGATTGCCGCGGCGCCCAGAGCGATCGGGGACACCACGAGCGCTGCCAGCCAGCACGCTACCCACGCGGCGCCGAGCACCACGTTGGGGCCGCTGCCCGTCATCACCACGCCCACCTCGGCGCGCGCGCCGAAGAGCGCGAGGATCGCGAGCGCAACGGCCGGCAAGGCCGCGAGCGCCAGGAACGGGAGCACGTTCTTCTTCACGAGGTCCTCCTGCCGGCGCTGATCGTTCGCCAGAGCGGGCCCTGCGCGAGCGCGTAGAGGAGCACCGCGTCGCCGAGCCCGCTCCCGGCGGCGAAGCGCAGCTGCCCGGGCCTTCGCTCGGGGAAGGCGGTGAGCTCGAGCGACGTCACCAGCTCCGCCACCAGCGCCTCGTCACCGAACGCCGAGGCTCCCAGGATGGCCATGCCGCTCGCGCCCGCGCCCGCGTGCACCAGCGGGATCACCGGCCCCGAATCGACGTCGGGATGACCGGCGCGCGGCGGCAACGGATCGGCGCCCCACTGCGCCGGATCTGGCCACTCGTGCGCGTACGCAAACCCGAGCGGCCGCACCACCAGCTGCTGCTTCGCGCGCTCGTACTGATCGCGCGCCAGCACGGGATCGACGAGCTCGAGAAAGTGCGCAGCCGCGAACGCCGTCGAGCCCTCGGGACCGTCGAGCGTTGCGCCGTGGTACGTCGTCGAGGCCACGAGGAGGCCGGTATGCGGATCGGTGAGCCGCGTGGCGTGCGCGAGCCAGCGCTCCGTGAGCGCCGCGGCGCCGGCCACCGGATGCCCGAGCGCGTGCGTGGTGATGGCCAGCGCGGCGAGACCGAGCGTGTTGTCGAACATCCAGCACTCGTCTGGGTAGCTCTCGCCCATGAGCGCGGGGCCGGCCGCCATCTGATCGACCACGCCACGCGCCAGCGCCTCGAGCTCGGCGCGCCGCGCGGGATCGGGCCACACCGCGAGGCGGGCCGCGAGCATGAAGACGATCTCGCCGTCGAGGAAGAGGCTCCGCCCGCGCCGATCCTGGAAGGCGCTCTGCTGAAAGTACCCGAGGTGGAAGTGCTGGGGCGGACGCGCGCGCACCTCGGCGATCACAGCGTCGACCTTGGCGAGGTAGAGCGCCCGATCCGCGGGCGGGGCGTCGATCGCGAGGTTGGCGAGCCCCATCGCGAAGAAGAAGTGGTGGCCGAGATCCCACTCCGGGTTCACGCCGCGGTTCACGTCGCGCGCCCCCTCGTCCCAGGCGGCGATCTGCGAGGCCGCGAGCTCGCGCGCCATGATGGGCGGAGCGCCGAGGGCGCCCGCGTAGGCGGCGCGCGGTGGCCGCAGCGCGAGGTGCGACGACGGGAGCACCACCGCCGCCGAGACCGCGACCGCGAGGATCGCTCCGAGGAACCTGTTCATCGGAGGTGAGACGCGCGAGCTCGCGCTTCGCTGGCGCCCATCCCGGCGAGCGGTCGCGCCCAGGCGGCGACCGGTCGCGAGCGGCGAGTCAGTACTGGCGCGGCGGGCCGTACGGGGAGGCGCCGGAGGCCGGCGGCGCGCCGTAGTTGCTCGGGGGCGGCGGCTGCGAGTTGTAGCCGGGCGCGTTGATGGCGGGGGTGCCGTAGGGCATCGAAGAACCGGTGCTCTGCGCGAGCGCGTTGTACGGGGCGGGCCCGGCGCCGAGCTGTCCGCGCGTCTGGTGCGCGGCGAGGAGCCCCTTGGCGCCCTCCATGTTGTTCTTCATCGTCGAGGCCCACGGCATGAACGAGGCGGGGATCTTCGCGCTGATGTCGATCTGCTTGCCCTGATCGCTGGTGCCTTTGAGCTTCAGCTTCTTCTTGAAGAGCCCGCTCACCTTCACGTGCTGGACGCTGCCCCAGGGCACCGAGTCCACGCCCACGAGGATCTGGTTCACCTTGAGCAGGTCGTAGCGGTGATCGAAGACGACGACGCGCTGGTCGGTCGCGATCACCAGGTGCTGCCGGCGAATGAGCCCGAAGGCCCACCACGGCATGTAGTCGGTGACCGTCTGGCCGACGACGGTCTCGCCGGGGTTGAGGATGCCGCGAGCAAGAATCTGAACGTGCAGGTCACTGAAGAACATGATCGAAACCTCCGATGGCGTCTGGGAGGAGGCTTTCGCAACGCCCGTGCCGCCCGCGATCAGCGAGGATTTCGCGTGATCCGCGCGGTGGTTGGGTCCCGGGGGACCCGATCCGGAGGGAGGAGTGGGTGCTCTCCGGTCGCCGAGCCGGCCCGTACCGTCACGGGGCGGTGCTCCCGCAGCGTCCGCTGCGCGGCAGCTGGAACGTGCAGCCCGCGTAGTCGATCGGCGCCTCGAAGTTCGTCACGTCGCCGCGTTCGTCGCGGCGGAGGCCTTAGCACGCCAGGGCGAGGGCTCGCTCGGTTAAGCTCCGCTCGTGCGCGCCGCTGCGAAGCCGATCGGCGTGCTCCTCGTGCTCCTCGTGCTCCTCTCGCTGCTCGTGACGCGCCGGGCCGACGCCGCGAACACCGCGCGGCTCATCTTCCTGCGCGCTCCCGGCACGGAGGCCTGCCCCGACGAGCAGGCGCTGAAGGACGCGGTCGCCGCGCGGCTCGGCTACGATCCGTTCACGCCCTGGGCGCTCGACACGCTCCTTCGTCGCGCGCGTCACCATCAGCCTGGCCATCGACCCCATGGCCGGGACGCGGCAAGGTCCGCCCGCGGGTCTGCCGCCGGCGGAGCGCGAGGTCGGGCCGGTGGAGA
>JAYTBL010000605.1:0-3716 GCA_043736975.1 Polyangiaceae bacterium | reverse complement strand
GCGATCGATCGGCTCGGGCCGCGTCGCCATTTTCCGACGATGTCCGTTGTCCGACAGCCTTGTTTTTGTGGTTTCGCGGACTGCCTTGCGTCAAGGGGCGATGGCGATCACGAATCCCCGCGCCGTGTTGGATGGCGAAGCCGCCGACAAGAAGACCGTGCCGTCGTTGCCGATCGCGAATCCGATGGGCTGCACGTCGTCGCCAAGGCCGAGTGACCAGCTCTCGCTGGTCGGGCTCGTGCCGCGGCGGGTCGTGACGATGACGCCGTCCATGTCCTGCTCCGCGACGTACACGTTGCCGCGCCCGTCGACCATCGGCTGGAAGGGCCGGGTGACGCCGAGGTCGTTCGTCGGCAGGTTCAAGACGCCGTCCTCCCCGGAGATCCACTCCAGTATCTTGCCGTCGAAGAAGTAGAGAAGCCCGTTCTTGTCGACCGCGGGGCTCGCGCGGAGCGCAGGCGTCGTGAGGGGCGAGCTCCAGGCCACCTGGTGGGTGTCGGCGCGTAGCGCCACCAGCGAGTTTCCGGAGCCGATGTAGATCTTCCCTCCTGCGACCACGGGCGGCGGGGCCATGACGTCACCCTGTGGCGCCAACCACAGGCGGACGCCGCTCGGCGAGATGGCGTGCAGGCCGTTTCGGACGGCGTAAATGACGCCGTCGTCTCCAATTGCGACCGCATCGCCTCGCAACGCCGTGCCGCCCGGCGACGCGTAGGTCCACGTGACTGCGCCGGCCGGCGAGAGCGCATGCACGCCGGCGACGTCCGTCACGTAGACGGTCCCGTCTGCCGCGATCACCGGGCTGCTTGCCGCTCCCGCCGCGACGCTCCAAAGTTTGTCGCCCGCCGGCGAAAATGCCGTCAACCCCGTGCTGGCGGTCGCGTAAATCGCGCCGTTGCCGAGCGCCGGCGTGCAACGCGACGGGCCGCCGAGGGCGCGGGTCCAGCGGATCGTGCCGTCGAGCGCGACCGCGACGAGGGTGCCCGTGGTGGTCGTGAAGTACGCCACGCCGTCGCCGTCGACCGCAGGCCCAGCCGACGGCGGCACCCCGGGCAGGACCTTCCAGTGTGAGATCTTCCCGCTCATCGTGCTCGCCTTGATGGTGACGCGCCCGCTATGCGCCGCGTTTGCACCGAGCATGGGCCACGGTGCGCGGCGGTCCGGGCCGAGCACACCGACGCCGGCCTCCGCGTCGGGGGCGAGCGGTTCGGGTCCCGCGTCCTCCCCGGCGCAAGGACCGTCGCATCCAGGCGCCGTCGATCGCAACGAGAACGCGTCGGGACCCTCGACCAGCGCATTGCACGCGACGCCGAGCACGGGAAGGCTTCCACAAGCCAGCCACGCCACCGCGGTGGAAGCGCGAGCACCCATCGCTACGGACGATAGCAGGGGCGTGGGCGAGTGCGGCGACGGACAGTCACGCATGCGGAACATGACCGGTCGGGAAGCACCAGGTATGCCAACCGCCTGCGCCCTGGATTCCCGAGCAGCCCCACAGTTTATTCACCACGGAAGGCGCGCCAGTGCTCGGTTCGTGGCGTTCGCGGGTCGCTTGTGGCGGCCGGCGGACGGGTAACGCGGTAGGCTTGGCGCCGATGCTTCGCTTGCGTTCGGCCGTCTGCCCGTTGCTTGTCGCTGGGCTGTTTGCGGCGTGCTCCGCGCGGCCAACCGAGGCCGCAGCCCAGACCAGCCCGGACAGCACGGCTGCAGATGTCCTGTTCGAGGAAGGTCGCATCGCGCTCGGACGTGGTGACCTCGCCGGGGCGTGTGCGAAGTTCGACGCGAGCCGTCGCCTCGAGCCGGGGGTCGGGACGCTGCTCAACCTCGGCGAGTGCAGCGAGCGGCTGGCCCGCAAGCGCGAGGCCTGGATCGCGTTCCGGGAGGCCCTCCGCTTCATGCCCGCGACCGACGAGCGACGCTCCTTCGCGCGCGACCGCGTCGCGGCGCTCGAGGCCAAGCTGGGGAGGCTCGTCCTCCGCGTCGACAACGCGCCGGCTGACGTTCGCATCGTCGTCGATGGCGAGGCCATCTCGCCGCCTTACGACGCCCCGCGCGTCGTCGATCCCGGTCGCCACGAAGTTCGGGTCCTGGCGCGCGGCAGCCGCGAGCGAGCCTTTGCTGCGGTGGTTCCCGAAGGAGGGGTCGTTTCCCTCGTCGTGACGCCTGGCGAGCCTACCCCGCCTTCGGGCCCCAGGGGCGATGCCGGCTCGTCGAGGCGTACCGCCGGCTTCGTGGTTGGTGGCGTGGGGATCGCCGCGCTCGCGGGAGGAGCGGGTTTCGGCATCGCTGCGCTCGCGTCATCGTCGAACGCTCGCGACCGCTGCGGCGGCGGGCTCGAGTGCAGTGACGCTTCCGCGCTCGCGGCGGCCCGCGACGAGGCGAGCACCGCGACGACGCGCGCGACGTTCAGCACCGCGCTGCTCGCTACCGGCGTGGTCGCCACCATCGTGGGTCTGTACCTCGTTCTCGGCGGGGGACGGTCGAGCGCGCCTTCGCTCTCCGCGTCGCGCGCGGTCTCCCCGATGCGATTCGAGTTTTGAGTGAACCCTCGTGCGGAAGACGCGTCGAGCGATGACCTCGAGAGCACGCCTGCGCTCCGCCAGGCGCGCTCCAGGATCGGGACAACGCTGCGCGGCAAGTGGCGTATCGACGGGCTGGTCGGGATCGGCGGGATGGGCGCGGTCTACGCGGCGACGCACCGTAACGGGCGCCGCTGCGCCATCAAGGTGCTCTTGCCCCTCCACGGCGCCGACCGGAAGACCGTGCAGCGGTTTCTCAAGGAGGGCTATGTCGCGAACGAGATCGCGCATCCCGACGCCGTCGAGATCTACGACGACGACTTCACCGACGAGGGCCTCCCGTTCCTCGTGATGGAGCTCCTCGAGGGGCAGTCGCTGACGGCAAAGCTCGAAGAACCGCCGTTCCGTCTCGAGGTAGAGCAGGCGGTGACCGTCGCCGCCGATCTGCTGCATGTCCTCGATGCCGCGCACGCCCGCGGGATCGTGCATCGCGACGTCAAGCCCGACAACGTGTTCTTGCTCACGAGCGGGAAGTTGAAGCTGCTCGATTTCGGGATCGCCCGCCTCCGTACGATGACCGCTGCCGGTACGACCACGGCGAGCGGCGCGATCCTGGGAACCCCCGCCTTCATGTCTCCCGAGCAGGCGAGGGGACGAATCGAGGAGGTCGACGCCCGAAGTGACGTGTTCGGCGCAGGGGCCACGCTCTTCAACGCGCTCTCGGGGCATCCCGTCCGGGACGCGGACACGCTGAACGAGCTGCTGCTGCACGCGATGACGCAGCCGGCGCGGCCCCTTCGTGACCTCGCGAGCGACATCCCGGCCGATCTTGCGGCCATCGTCGACCGTTCCCTGGCGTTCTCGCGCGAGGATCGGTGGCCGAGCGCCTCCGCGATGCGCGATGCGCTGCTCGCGCTCGGTAGCGGCGCAGCCGCGACGATGCCGCGCGTCGTGGCGAGCGTGCCGCCGCCGGCTGACGGCGGAGCTGGACCTCACGATGCCACGATCGATTCATGCGCCGCCGGCTCCGAGCACGCGGCCACGCAGTTGACGATCGACACTCCTGCTTCCCGAGGGCGCCCGCGAGCGGTGCGCGTCCGGCGCTCGTTCGCGGTGGCTTCGGTGTTGGTCGTCACGAGCGTCGCCGCAGCGGTCGTCGCCGGCTGGGGTGGCCGTCGTCTCGGGTCCGCCCCCGTT
>JAYTBL010000604.1:0-3718 GCA_043736975.1 Polyangiaceae bacterium | reverse complement strand
ACGCAACTTCGTGTCACGGATCGGAAGCCAGCCGGCCACTTATTCGGAGGAGAACGACCATGATGAACGGACGCTTCAGGGGATTGGGCGTTTCAGCGTTGGGGATCTTCGTCGTCGCGGCGCTCGCAGCATGCAGCGGCGCGGACCAAGCGTCCGTCGAGGACGTCCCGCTCGGGCCCGTCCAGGACCAAGGCGTGATGGAGTCCGCGCTGGAGGCCGACGTCCAGCAGGCTCCCGACAGCGAAGGCGCTGCATCCACGCCGTCGCGTGATGGGTTCGCCGCACCCGCTCCGCTCGCCGCGTGCGCCGCGGTCGTCGATCCGGCGCGTGAGCTCGTGATCCGGCATCTCGGCGCCGTGAACGACGCCGCACGCACGACGTGGACGGGCGGTACGGCCACCACGAAGGACGGCGCCTGGTCCTTCGGTCGACTCATGACGAACATGGCGGGCGCGAACGACCCGCAGCTCTTCGTTCGTGGGTGGCTCTCGCGCTGGGAGACGAACCGCGTCGTCAACACCTTCACGACGCCCGCGCGCACCCAGATCCGCAGCTCCGTCATCAACACCTGGCCGAAGGATGCGGCGGGCAAGCTCGATCTCCGCAAGGCGCCGCTGCGTCTGCTCGCCATCGCCAACCGCATGGATCTGCGCCAGCTCTCGGCTGGAAACGCGGGCGAAGGTCGGTTCCTGTTCGGCGTGACCGACGCGGCCGGCAACCCGCTCTCCTTCACGGTGATCCTGGAATACAAGCTGCCGGCGACCACTGCGGCGGAAGCGCAGACGTGGGCCCAGCAGTGGCACGCGCTGGGCGCGCTGCCGATTGGCACCGCCGCAGAGCAGGCGAAGTTCAACGCTGCGCTCCAGGAGATCACCGACCGCTTCGCGGGAAAGAACGCGGCCCCGACGAAGATCAACGGCAGCTCGATCGGTCAGGTGCGCACCAACGAGATCACGCTCGCCGCACCCTGGGAGCTGCGCGAGTTTCGCCTGTCGTCGACGGGTCAGCTCGTTCAGTCGACCACGGCGCAGACGCCCGACTCGTCGCTCCTGAACGACGCGCGCACCGGTCGGTTCATCAACACGAACCAGACCGCTATCCTGGGCGGCCGTCACGTGGTGCCGCTCGCCTTCGAGGCCCTGGCGTTCCGCGGCGGAAGCGCGCCCACCGACTTCACGACCATCTGGAATCCCGCCAACGCAACGGACAAGACGGCGCGGCACCTCTTCTCGGTCAACACGTGCAACGGCTGTCACGGCGGCGAGACGAGCACGACCTTCCTCCACGTGGCGCCGCGAGCCAAGACGTCGGTCGCCGCGCTCTCGACGTTCATGACCGGCAAGACGGTGAGGGACCCGGTGAGCGGCGTGACGCGGACCTTCAGCGATCTCTCACGACGGAAGATCGACCTGCAAAACTTCCTCTGCCCGCCGCCGGCCGGGTCTGCAGAGGGCGAGGAGCCCTCGATCAACCGCGTTCACTGACCTGATCCGTGACACGCGGCGCGGCTGGTGTCTTCGCGCCAGCCGGGGCTTTCTCGCGGCCATCGACCGCGCGGCTTGAGGCGCTCCAGTCGTCGCGCTGCTCGGCCAGTCGATCGCCACCCGGTACCCGGTAGCGGTTGATGGTCTCGCTGAGCCTTCGGGCGGCGCCGAGGATGGCGATGGCGGCGTGCAGCTTCAGCGCGTCGGGGTCGGGGTCGGCGTCGTCCTGGATGTCTGGATGCGCGTCGCCGAGTGCGAGGATGGCGACCTGAGCGTTGGTCTCGAGCGTCGCGAGCACGGCGAGCTCCGGCGCCGCGTGGAGCGCTTCGACACGGGGAAGATGCGCGGGTGACAGCTCGCCGCGAGGTGGCGGGTCGCGCTCGGCGATCTTCTTCTTGCGCCGCGCGGCCGCGCAGAGCGCAGCGGTGGCGATGCGGTCAGTTCGCGCAGCGAGCTTCCGGGCGTCGCTGGAGATTCTGATCGCTCGCCGGCGAGTCGCCGCAGCTCCGCGTGAGGGCGTCGTGTGCCGCAGTTCGTGACGCCATGACCGTGTCCATTGCTTCACGCCGGCACGCGACGGCAGGCAGTTTCGGCCGCCGCGCGCGCAGTCGTAGACGGCACGTTCATTGCAAATCCGAGCAGGAATGCACGTCTTCCGAATGTTCTGGCTTCTTGCAGCAGCGGCGGTCAGCTGCACGGCCTGCGCTACACCGCAGATCACGTCGGCGGGCATGCGCGTCACCGCAAGCGAGTCTCCTCCCCCGCGCGGCTGTCAGTCGCTCGGTGATGTCACCGGGCGAGGTGGCGGGCAGTTCGCAGGCGCATTCGTCGACAACGACGCGATCGTCGGGTCCGCGCTGAACGAAGTGCGCAACGATGCGGGCGCGCGAGGAGCCGACTACGTTCATGTCGGCAAGCCGCAGCTCGGCGTCTACTACGGCTCGACGCGCTCCGCAGCGTTCGGAGGGCGCGCCTACCGCTGCGCAGGCGGCGGGCTCTGAGTTCCCTCTGAGAGGGTCGCAAAGCGATTGTGAGATTGCGGCTCGGAGGAAGCTCCGGGCGGCTTTGCTTCGTCCACCGCCCTAGCGCACGTCCTGCGGGACGTGAACGATCGCGCGAGCCGGGCGTTCGTGACGCCCTTTGGCTTCGCGAGAAGCGAATAGTCCAAGCTAGCGGCCGATGGCTCGCGAGGCGGGGAGCGCCGGGCCAACGCCGGTGGTCGGAGGCATCGAATTCCAAGGAGGCTGGACGCTGGTGGGCGCCTTGGCGGTCGTCGGGCAGGGGTCGGCCTTGGCGCGACGTGTCGCGCGCGGTTGCCGCGGGTGCTCAGGCTGCGACGGGGGGTGCGCGTGGTCGCTGGAGCGCGCGCAGCAGCTTGGCGATGGAGGCCGGGTCGGTGACGACCGCGCGCACGGTCATTCGGCCGCCGCATGCGGCGCATGACTTCACGTCGACGTCGAAGGTTCGGCGCAAGAGGGTGGCCCGATCCAGGCGAGAACGCGGGGCGTAGAGCTGTAGAGCTCGCCGCCGAGGAGGCGGTTCCAGTGCGCGATGGAGAGAATGTTCGGCGCCACCAGCGCCTCGCGGCGTCGACGGTGACAGAAGCTCACCGCGCGACACGACAGCGGCTCCTTGCTCGACGAAAGCCACCGAGTCCAGGCGAGCCTCCTCCGTCCCGCCCGCCTCCGCCTTCTCGCGCGTCGCTTTCCTGCATCCTGCATGCGATTCCGGGGGCCGAGGCTCCACACGCGCGCCCGCCAGCCATGGCGCGGACCAAGGACGCCGTGCAGGCGAACAAGCCGGTAACGCGGAGGAGGCACCATGGCCGCGAGCGGATCGACCACGCAGTGTTCCCGGTACAAGAACCACGAATGTAGCGGCGCCCTCAGCGCAGGCCCTAGACGGCGCCGGACTCGCTGGCGGAGACGTCGTTCTGGTTGCCGTTGATGACTTGCGCGGCGCTGTAGTCGAAGGCAGCGCCGACGGCGATCGTGTTGGAGCCGAGGGCGACGGAGGTCGCCGTACTGCCCGGTGCCGGTCGCGCCGGGAGGATCGGGGTTGAGGCCTGGGCAACATGCGCGTTGATTCGTACGGCAAGGGAAGCGGACGCACGCTGGTCTTCTGCGGGGACGAGCCTCTCCGTGCCCGTAGACCCGGGCGCGCACACCGTGGTCGCGAAGGCAGGCGGCGGCGAATTCACGGCGGCGGTCGACGTGCCGGCGCCGGCGCCGGGC
>JAYTBL010000603.1:0-9056 GCA_043736975.1 Polyangiaceae bacterium | reverse complement strand
GTGTGTCTCACGGTCCGCGAGCATACCAAAGTAGACTCGTCACGGAAGTATTCCCGTATGCCTCCCAAGCACGCCGGATTGCCTGTTTCGACCGTTTCTCGCTCGTTGCACTTTGCCGCAACTGGTCGCCCCGGGGGGGCAGCAGTGGGGGCAGCAGTGGGGGCAGCAGTGGGCAGCCGGTAGCGGCCTAGCGCTTCCCGCCGGTCAACAGCTTGTCGATGAGGTCCTTCGAGTAGCCGGAGAGCTCGCGGAAGACGACGCCCATCCCGTCCTTCTCGACACGAACGACCTCGCCGACGCCTTCGATGGTCTCGATGTCTTCCATGATGACCGTGAACTGGAGATTCACCTTCGTGCCGATCGCGAGCGGGATCTGCGCGCGGATGAAGACTCCAGTGCGCGAGATGTTCGTGACGTACTCCTGAATGAACGCGTCGAAGGACTCGAACTCCTTGTTGATCGTCACGCGCTCGTCGGTGCGCTTGTTGTCGTCACGATCGGTCATGATCGCGACCTACTTGCCCACCAGGTCGAACTGCTCGAGGTGGTACTCCTTGCGCGGCACGACGATGATCTTGCGCATGTACTTGTTCTCGGCGTCGGTCACGGCGAGCTTCTCGGCGCCGTTGAGGACGTCGGCAACCGCCGGGTGCGCGTTGACCACCACCGAGTAGCCGGGCAGCGTGCCCTTCTTGCGGCGCAGCTCGCGGAGGATCTCGTAGGCGATGGTCTCCTTCGACTGCAGCTGGCCGGTGCCGTCGCAGTAGAAGCAGGGCTCGTGGAGCATGCGCCCGAGGCTCTCGCGCGTGCGCTTGCGCGTCATCTCGATGAGCCCGAGCTCGGAGATGCGGTTCAGCGTGGTCTTCGCCTTGTCCTTCTGGAGCAGCTCCTCGAGGGTGCGGCGCACCTTCTCGCGGTTCTTGTGCTGCTCCATGTCGATGAGGTCGAGGATGATGAGGCCGCCGATGTTCCGGAAGCGGAGCTGGTAGGCGATCTCGTTCACGGCCTCGATGTTGGTCTTGAGGATCGTCTCCTCCATGTCCTTCGAGCCCTTGCCCACGAACCGACCGGTGTTGACGTCGATCGCGGTGAGCGCCTCGGCCTGGTCGATGACCAGGTGACCGCCCGAGGGGAGCGGGACCTTGCGCGAGAGGGCGCGCTGGATCTCGTCCTCGATGCCGTACTCGTCGAAGATCGGCTCGTCCTCGTCGTAGAACTTCACGTCCTTGACGCGGTCGGGCGCGAACATCTCGACGAAGCGGCAGAGCCGCTCGTACTGCTGCTTGTCGTCGATCACGACCTCGTCGACGTCGTCCGTGAAGAGATCGCGCGCGACCTTGAGCACGAGGTCGAGCTCGCTCGAGAGGACGTACGGCGAGTGCGCGCCCTCGCGCTTCTTCGCGATCTCGCCCCAGAGGCGAACGAGGTAGCCGACGTCCTGCTTGAGGCCCTTCTTGGTCAGGCCCTCGGCGACGGTGCGCACGATGAGGCCGCCCGACGGGGGCTTCATGGCCTCGATGGCCTCGCGGAGGCGCGCGCGCTCCTTGTCCGAGCCGATACGCTTCGAGATGCCGATGTGATCGACCGTCGGCAGGTACACGACGTAGCGACCGGGGAGCGAGATGTGGCTCGAGCAGCGAGCGCCCTTCGTGCCGATGGGATCCTTCGTGACCTGGACGATGATCTCCTGGCCCTCGCGCACGACGTCGCGGATGGGCGTGGTCTTCGAGATACGACCGGGCAGGCTGCCGCGATCGCCACCGTGGCCACCGCTGCGTCCGCCGCGTCGATCCCTGCTGCCGCCGCCACCGCCACCGCGGCTGTCACCGCGTGAGCCGCCCCCGCCCCCGCCGCCGCCACGCCCCTCGCCACGCGGCGCACCGCCACCACCACCACCACCACCACGGCTGTCGCCGCGGCCAGGGCCGCGCGCCTGCTGCGCGTCGCCTGCGGGTGCGCCCGCGGGGCGCTCGCCGCCACGACCGCGACCCCGACGGCGACGGCCGCCGCGAGCGCCGCCGCGATCGTCGGCGCGCGGAGGCGCGGGAGCGCGGGGCACGGGCTCGCCGGGCTCGGTGATCGTGAAGCCCGGAAGATCGCCGGTGTCGAGATCGTCGTCGTCGTCGGTGGCGGCCGCTCCGGCCGCTTCGGCGGCGGGCGGGTCGCTGGACGTCTCGCCGTCGCTGTCCTCGTCTTCGCCTTCGTCATCACCGCTGTCGCCGTCGTCGTCGCTGCCGTCGAGATCGTCGTCGTCCTCGGGGAGCTCGTCGAGGATGGGTGCAGAGTGCAAAGAATGGCCGGAGTCGGCCGCGCTGGACGGCCCGATGAGCAGCTCCTCGGCCGAGCCTTCGGCGACGGGGATCAGCTCCGAGACGCTGGGCGACGAGTCGCCACGGGTCTCGATGAGCGGCGCCTGGCTCGAGAGCGGCGCGGCGATGATCGGAACCGTGATCGGCGGCGGCGGCGAGGATCGACCGCGGCGCGGGCTGGTCACGGGATCGCCGGCGGGCGCGCCGTCGTCGACCGTCAGCGCGCGATCGACCTTCGACGAGCCGTTGCGACCCGCGGGCCGAGCCGCCGCGCGGCCGGGCGGCGGATGCGGCCAGTTCGGGTACGCGACGGTGGCCTCGAGATCGTTCTCCAGACGAGGCGGCATCGGCGGGGCGTCGACGCTGGGCTCGGGATCGCTCTCGGCCTCGGCGGAGGCGGCAACCGGCGCGAGCGGCGGCGGCGTCTGGCGGTCGCCGCTGCTGGGCACCAGGCTGTCGGTGGCCGCCTCGACGGGGGCTCCTTCTTCCTCGGCCACGATGGTCGCCGCGGCGTGGGCCTCGGCGGCGTCGAAGGAGAGCGAGCTCTCGACGGCGACCGCGACGGCCTCGTCGGTCTCGTCCGCCTCGACCTCGCCTACGGCGGTCTCCTCGTTGGTGCGGGCGAGCTTGCGGCCGCCGGCGAGGTACTCGTCGAAGTCGTCGGGACGGATGAGGTCCTCGACGTGGAGAAACGCAGCACGCTCCTGCCCGATATCGATGAACGCGGCCTGGAGGCCGGGGAGCACACGCGTGACCTTGCCCAGATACACGTTGCCGACCGTGCTCGATTGCCGGCCTTTTCGTTCGATGTGGAGCTCGGCGATGATGCCGTCTTCGATCAGCGCCGCGCGCGTCTCGCGAAAATCACAGCTCAGTACGAGGATGTTCTTGGCCACTTTGCGGGATCGCTTTCCCGCCCGAGAGAAGCCACGGCATGTCGACCCGTGAATGGACTCCGCCTCCCGCACCGTCCACGTCCGCAGAAGGATGAATGCGACCACCACACGCGAGGGTACGGGAGTACCCCACCTGTCGTAGCAGCGGCATCAGCGGAGCATTGTTCGGGTTGCGTGGCTCGGTCCACATCGTCGACACCACCTGCAAAGAGGTGGAAAAGCGCGTTGCGCCTCGGGCGCCGATCCTGGCTCCTCGGGAGGACTCCAGGACCGCGTTGAACGTTTCCGAAACGAGCCCGGGAAGCAGAGGCCTGCCGGGCGAAACCTGCGGGCAAGGCGCCAAAGCGCCATCCCCTACACGCTTTCGTACCGGAAAGATCACCACCGCGCCACGCGAATCGTGGCGAATCGTGAAGCGAAGGGACAGCACGAGTCAGGCGGCGGGCATTAAATAGGTAACGGCCCTGCCACACCCTTCCGCGCTACCGTTGCTCCGTTTCCGGCCTGGCGGGGTTCACGTTTCCGGGTCGACAGGGCCATATGCGGCCGAGACCCAAGCGGAGTAGAGGCTTTCCGGCCCGACGTCGAGGAGATTTGGCGCCGCGTTGAAAGGCTTTCGAGACCCAGCGCTGAAGTTACATTATTTCATACGCTTGCGCACGATGACTGGCCAGTCGGCCGAAATCGGCTGTTGATCTTCCAGGGGGCAGTGACAGAGTCGGCGCGCGCTTGCGTCGGCGCGGGGATTCCCGACGCGCGGGATTCTGGAGGGTTTCATGCGATCGATCGTGCGCCGGACGTTTGCTCCGCTCGTTTCTCTCGCCCTCGTGGGCGGGCTCTTTTCCACTGCCCACGCGGACGGGCGGATGCAGCTCACACCGTATGCCGCGCGCTCGAGCGCGCGGCCGACGCTCACGACCGCGCAGCTCGAGAGCCGCGCGCAGGTGGTGCTGGCGCGTGTCGTGCCCGCCTCGCGCAACCTCACCTCGATCGCGACGAGCACCGATCGCTTCGGCGACGGCGAGTCGATCACGCACTTCGCGCAGCTGCATCACGGCCTGCCCGTCATCGGGCGCGGCGCCGCGGTCCGCCTCTCCGCGAGCGGCGACGCGATCCTCACCGCGGTCGATCTCCAGGACGACCTCCCCAGCTCCACGATCCCCGGCATCCCGGCGTCGGTCGCAGCGCAGACCGGCTCGCGGGTGGCCATCGGCACCGTCACCGCGAGCGACGCACACCTCGTGGTGTGGCCGCTCATGGGCGGAGGCTCGCGCCTCGCCTACGTCGTGCTCCCGCAGGTGCCGGCGGGCATCCCCTTCGCGCCGCGCTTCGTCGTCGACGCGCAGACCGGCAAGATCCTCGAGGCGCGAAACCTCGTGCAGTTCGCCATGGCGAGCATGCACCCGTCGAACCCGACGAAGAGCCCGACGCTCGAGAACCTGGTCCTCGCGCAAACGCCCTCCGCGGCCGCTGCTGGAAAGCTCACCAGCGACTTCGTCACGGCGGCGAACTGCATCGACCGCAAGACCGTCAAGCCCGTCGACTTCGGAGGCTTCCCGCTCAAGGTCCACGTTTGCGACATCGACCAGCTCGCCGTCGCCGACGCGAACGGAGACTTCAACTACACGCCGTCCGACGTGGCCGGAGCGATGGCGTCGCGAAGCGACGAGTTCTCCGAGGTCGCGATGTACTACCACACGACCAGGGCCTACGAGTTCTTCCGCGGCCTCGCAGGGACCCCGGAGGCGCAGGTCGTCGTCGACAAGCCGCTGCGCGTGGTCGCGAACCTCCAGATCCCTGCGGGCATCAGCAGCGGCAACTTCGCTGCCGCCGCCGACCCGAACACCCCGCTCGAGACGTTCTCGAACGCGTTCTTCTCGCCCGCAGGCGGCGGGTTGGGCGCGATCTTCGAGCAGCTCTACGGCCTCAAGGGCGGCGGCCTCTGGTTCGGCCAGGGACCGCAGCGCGACTACGCGTACGACGGCGACGTGGTCTACCACGAGTTCACGCACGCGGTCGTCGACAGGACCCTCAAGCTCGGCGCCTGGCACGTCGACGCGCGCGGCGCGGTCGACTCTCCCGGCGCAATGAACGAAGCCCTCTCCGACTACTTCTCGTCGGCGCTCACGGGGGATCCCGACGTGGGTGAGTACGCCTCGAAGGACATCTCCCAGGGCTCTGGCGTCATCCGCACGCTCGCGAACAAGGACAAGTGCCCGAGCGCCGTCATCGGCCAGGTGCACTTCGACTCCACGCTCTTCTCCGGCGCCCTCTGGGAGGCACGCATCTCCCTGCCCGATGCCGACCGCAGGAAGTTCGACGCCGCGCTGTACAAGGCGATGCGCACGAGCCCTGGCAACGGAGATCTCGGCTATGACGACCTCGCGAAGCTCTTCGCGGCGACGCTCACCACCGACCTCCCGGCCGGAAAGACCGCGCTCGAGACGGCGATGACGGGCCGCGGCGTCCTGCCGTCGTGCGAGCGCATCTTCGAGTCGACCGGCGCGCCCATCAAGGCGGCCGTTCCCGTGATCGGAGGCTTCGCGGCGCCCGGCACGCAGTCGGTGAGCTTCGGGGAAATCGCGCCCGGCATCATCCAGGTGCACGGGAAGACGGACGGCAACTCGCAGATCACCGTCACCTTCACCTCGCCCAAGGCGAGCGGCGGCGGGAACCCGCTCGGCGGCGGCGGCACTCCCTACGCGCCGGTGGTGCTGGCGAAGTTCGGCAAGCCGATCACCTGGACCGCCGCGGGCGGCGGCGCGCACGACGCCGACAAGGCCGTGGAGGCCACCGGCACCACGAAGCTCACCGCGGTCATAGACGTCCCCGCCGGCGCCACGGACATCTACGTCCAGGTCGGCAACAAGGGCGAGTCCGACGGCGCCTACGACGGCCTCACGCTGAGGCCCACGGGCGTCGCCGCGCCGCCGGTCACCACCGACCCGCCCGTCACGCCGGCCGCCGGCCCGTCCTCCTCCGCGAGCGACAGCGGCTGTGGTTGTTCGACCCCGGGCCAGACCACCGGCGGCCTGGGGGGTATCTCCCTTGGCGCCGTCGCCGGCCTCGCCCTCGCGGCGGCCGTTGTACGCCGCCGCCGCCGTGACTGATCCTTCGGCACAGAAGGTCGAGCCTCAGTTTGCGCTGAAGGCTCGGCCGTTCTACCGTTCGGGCCGTGAGCCCTCTCTCTGAAATTCGGTTCGTCGCGCAGCGTGAGCTCGGTAAGAGCTTCCGCAGCGCAAAGGGTATCGTCCTGCTCGTTCTGTCGCTGCTCGGCGGCACGGCGGCATCGCTCCTGCTGGTCAAGGTCCAGCAACTGAAGCGCGAGAAGATGCCCAACATCGATCCCGAGTCGCTGCGCGCGATCCGGGAAGACGCGGCAACCCAGATCTTCGGCGACCCCGCGACCGGCAAGTCCCTGGCGGACGCGCCCGAGGTGCTCATCGCCGTGCTCCTCCTCACGATCTGGATCACGCCGCTCGTGATCTCGCTCCTCAGCTTCGACAGCGTGGCCGGTGACCTGCAGCACAAGGCGGTTCGCTACTGGACCCTGCGCACCCGCCGCTGGTCCTACTTCATCGGCAAGTGGGCGGGCGTCTTCGCCACCATCTCGACGATGACCCTCGCGGTGCATACGCTCATCTGGGTGGTGTGCATCGCGCGCGGCGAGGCCCCTGCGGGCACGACGCTGGGCTGGGGTATCCGCTTCTGGTTGCTCACGTTGCCGATGAGCGCGGCGTGGTGCGCGATCGCGACGTTCGTGAGCTCGCTCTTCAAGTCGCCGATCATCGCGCTGCTCGTGACGTTCGCGTCGTTCTTCATCCTCTTCATGTTCTGGCTGGTCGGCGGCGTCACCCACGCCGACGCGCTGATGTACGTCTACCCGAACCACTACGAGGACATGCTCGTCAACCCGCGACTGGATCGCTTGATGACCGGCCTCGCCTGCTGCCTGGGGATGGCCGCGCTCTACATCGGCGGCGGCTCGTACCTCTTCACGAAGAGGGACGTCTGATGTCGGCCGACGAAGCGACAGCGCCCGCGCCCGTGGCCGCCAAGGCCGAGGCGCCCGCGCCGATGTCGAACCCGTACGCGAAGGACGCGCCCGAGGGCTCGGCTGAGATCTTCATCGCGGAGGGCGCGAAGAAGCGCAAGAAGAAGCCGGTCGAGGTGGCCATTCGCCTGACGAAGGTGACGAAGCGCTTCGGTTCGAAGACCGCGGTCGACGGCGTGACGCTGAAGGTCAAGGCTGGCCAGGTCTACGGGCTCATCGGCCCCAACGGCGCCGGCAAGACCACGACCTTCTCGATGATGGCCGGCTTCCTCCAGCCCACCGAGGGCGTCCTCGAGGTGCTCGGCTACGCGCCGAACCAGGTCGACGAGCTGCGCTCGCGCATCGGCGTCCTCCCCCAGGACGCGCTCCTGCCCGGCGCCGACAAGGTCGGCGAGTTCCTCATCCACATGGCGCGCCTCCAGGACATCCCGAGCGACCGCGTCGAGGACTCGGCGCGCGAGGTGCTCGCCGAGGTCGACGGTCGCGACTGGTGGGACGTGAAGTGCGGGAGCCTCTCCCACGGCATGGCGAAGCGCGTGCAGCTCGCGCAGGCGCTGATCGGCGACCCCGAGGTGGTCCTGCTCGATGAGCCGACCGCCGGGCTCGATCCGCGCGTCGCCTACGAGGTGCGCCAGCTGATCAAGTCCCGCAAGGGGCGCTGCACGCTCATCGTCTCGAGCCACAACCTCCAGGAGCTCGAGGAGATCTGCGACGGCGCGGCCATCCTCGATCGCGGTCGCCTGGTGGCCTCGGGCTCGATGACCGAGCTCACCGCCTCGAGCGCCGAGGTCCGCATCAAGCTCTCGCCAGGCCCCGCGCCCATCCCGCTGGTCCGCGATCTTCCGATGGTGAAGCGCGTGGAGTTCGACGAGGAGAAGCGCGAGCTGGTCGTCTACTTCGAGCGCGCCGCGGGCGTCGACGCGGAGCAGGTGATCGGCGCGGTGCTGTGGGTCCTCCTCCAGAACCAGGCGCGCATCGCCGGCGTCTCCAAGGGCCGCGGCCTCGAGCAGCGCGTGATGGAGCTCACGGACTGACCCGCATCGCGCGCGTCGCAAGCGCGGCCGGGTGCCTCGCGGTCGGACTCTCGGAGCAGCCGGCAGCGGCGGCGCCCAATGGCCCCGTGCATGTCGTGGCCGAGCCGGCCTCACCGTGCCTCGATCGCGCCGCGTTCGAACGCGCGCTCTTCGCGAGGATCACGCGTCCGCGTGGCCGCGGGGCGGAGGGCGAGACCAAGGTCCTCGTTCGGGTCGACGCAGAGAGCCGAGGTTTTGCCGGACACGTGACCATCGTCGAGCCGAGCGAGCAGCCGCGCGAGCGCGTGGTGCATGGCGCGAGCTGCGATCACGTCGCGCTCTCGATGGTCCTCGTCGCGGCCCTCGCCCTCGGAGGAGAGCCGGAAGCCGACCCCGACCGAGTCGTCACGCGTGAGCCCGCGGACGATGCGCTCGCGGTTGGACCGCCCCCGCCGCCGGGCGCGCCGACGGTCGTGCCTTGGACGGTGCTCGTCGGCGCGCACGGCAGCCTCGCGGCGGCCGGGGCAGGAGAGGCGTCCCTCTCCGGTGATCTCTTCGGCGAGCTCTCGTCGCGGCGCTCTGGTTTGTCCCCCGGTCTTCGCGTCGCCCTCGCCTATGGCGCGGCCGCTCGTTCCGAGGGGGCGATCACGATGCACCTTTCGACGGTGACGGCGCGGCTCGAGCCGTCGCTGCTGCGCGTGGAGGCCGGTCCTGTCGCGGCCCGGCTGGCCCTCTCGCTCGAGGGCGGCGTGGCCTTGGCGCGCGCGGTGGGAACGACGCGCGA
>JAYTBL010000602.1:0-9056 GCA_043736975.1 Polyangiaceae bacterium | reverse complement strand
TGCGGCTGGCGTTCATGGGCTGGCTCTACGGGCGCGCGGCGAACCGCGGCTGGCCGGTGCCGCTCGTCTTCGCGAGCGCGTTCGCGGTGAGCGAGCTCGTCTTCCCGCTGCTCTTCCCTTGGTATTACGCGGGCACGGTGCACAACCGCCCCCTCCTGATGCAGACCGCCGAGCTGGGCGGGCCCATCCTGGTCGGGCTGGTGCTGGTCGCCGCCAACATGGCGATCGCCGAGCCCCTGCGCGCGCGCCTCGCCGCCTACCGCGAGCTCGTACCCACCACGTCGCCCTATCGCGGCGCGGTGACGAGCGAGGAGCGCGTCCGTGGGCCGCTCGACCGCCGCGTGATCGGCGCCGGCGTGCTCGCGCTGATCTTCGCGGTGCTGTTCGGCGCGGTGCGGATCTCGATGGTGAAGGCGGACGTCGAGAAGGCCGAGGCGGTGCGCGTCGGCTACGTGCAGGGAAACATGGGGCTGATGGCGAAGCGCGAGCAGCCCGGTGAGGGCCTCCGCCGCCACGTGCGCCTCACCCAGGAGCTGCGCGACAAGGGCGTCGATCTCGTGGTGTGGAGCGAGTCCTCGGTGACGTTCGCCGTCCCCGAGGACATGGGCATGAAGACGCCGTTTTACCGCGATCGCTTCGCGGGCAAGCTCGGCGTCCCGGTCATCTTCGGCGCCGTGCTCTTCCGCGCCGACCCCGATCGCGAGCGCTGGTTCAACACCGCCATCTCGACCAACATCAAGGGCGAGGTCATCGGGCGCTACGACAAGGAGTACCTCCTCGCGTTCGGCGAGTACCTGCCCTTCGGCGACGACTTCCCGATCCTCTACAAGTGGTCGCCGCACAGCGGGCGCTTCTCGAAGGGCACTGACCTCACCCCGGTCGACGTCGAGGTGAAGGGGCAGAAGCACAAGGTCACGGTCCTCATCTGCTACGAGGACATCCTGCCGGGCTTCACGAACCGCGCCGTCGCTGCGGGGGACCCCGAGCTGCTCGTCAACATCACGAACGACGCGTGGTTCGGCGACACCACCGAGCCCTGGGAGCACCTCGCGCTCGCGAAGTTCCGGGCCGTCGAGCACCGCCGCTTCTTGGTCCGCAGCACGAACAGCGGCGTCTCTGCGATCGTCGATCCGATGGGCGCGATCGTCACGAACACGAAGACCTTCACGGCGGAGGCCCAGGAGGGGACGGTCCGCTGGATGCGCAGCCACACCGTGTACGAAATGGTGGGGGATGCCCCCTGGTACCTGATGACTCTGGCGCTCGGGTACGCATGCTTTCGGTCACGCTCGCGCTCGCGTCTCGCCGCGTCCTGAGCCAGGCTTGCCAGATAGCTGATTCTTGTCACCCGTTCGGGCGGCCCCGTATCCTAAACGTTCCTTTGAAGCTCGGTCGAGTCTGCCCCGTCCAACTCACGGTTCGATCGCCCCGATCGCCCCGCACGAGGGTCGGCTTACTTAAAAGATGGTCACAGCCCTTAGCACCGTTCGTGGGATCGCCGCAGCCTTCGCTGCCGCGGCTGCGTTCGCCGGTGCGGTGACCGCCGTGACCGTGCAAGGCTGCACCGTGCTCACGAACGACGCGCTCCCCGATGATGCGGGCCCGTTCGAGGCCGGCGCCGCGGACGCGGCCTCGAACGCCTGCGCCACCTGCGTCGCCCTCGAGTGCGTGGGCCCATCGGCGGTGTGCCTCGGCGACCAGGGCTGCCAGCAGCTCCGCGCCTGCGACAACCCCTTCACCGAGTCCGACGGCGCGCGCCTCGGGTGCTTCTGCCAGGCGTCCCCGAGCGACGACGGCGGCGGCGGCGTCGACCCCCTCGCTGCCTACGTCGCGTTCGCGTCGTGCAATGACGCCAGGACCTGCGCCGCCCCGTGCGCCAGCGACTGCGCCGCGAGCTGCGCCAACGGGGGCCGCAAGACGAGCGTGAGCTGCGCGAGCGACGCCGGCACCGACGCCGCGGTCGACGGCGGCGATGGCGGCGACGCCAGCGACGATGCGGGGGACTTCGGCGTGGTCGAGGCGCCCAGCGTCGACGGCTGCGCGGCGTGCGTCTCCGGCCGCTGCGACTCGGCGAGGAAGCTCTGCGCGATCGGCTCGGAGTGCGCCGCGTTCCTCGCGTGCGCGAACGGTTGCGGCGACGCCTCGTGCGTCGCCGCGTGTGGAACGGCGCGCGCGACCGGCAAGGCGAGCGCGACCGAGCTTTCGAGCTGCACGCTAGCCAGCTGCAGGTCGGCGTGCGGACTGTGAATTTTGAACGGGCGATCAAGCCCCAATGGAGGAAATGATGACGTTGAACGCTAAGTGGACTGCGGTTTCGTTCTTCGCTCTCGCGGCCATGGGCGCGGCGAGCATGGCCTTCGCGGGCTGCACCGTGACGAGCGGCACGATCGACAATCCCGAGGGCGGTATTGGCACGAACACCGACAGCGGCACGCCGACGGGCGACAGCTCGACGGATAGCGCAGTGAACGCCTGCCCGGGCAACACGAAGCAGACGACCACCTTCATCAACCCGACCTGTCAGAAGGCGCTCGAGTCCGATTGCTGCGCGGAGCTGACCGCCTGCTTCAACATCGTCCCCGACACCGGTGACGCAGGCGGCGGCGGCACCGACGACTGCAACAAGTACTCGCAGTGCATCCCCAAGTGCCGCTTCAAGATCGACGGCGTCACGCCCGAGACGGACGAGGCCAAGATCGGCGCCTGCCAGGACGACTGCGATCTTGCGGCGCCCAAGAGCGTCGTCGATGCGTACGCCGCGATCGCGGCCTGCGTCACGAGAAACCCCGCGAGCAATACCGCCTGCCAGTGACCACCGACCGCGCGCGAGCGTGATCCGAGACGGGCGTTCCTCACCGGGAGCGCCCGTCCTCGTTTTGTCAGGGCAGCTTCATCGCCTTCTTGAAGCGCTTGGCGTCCGCGAACATGTCGACGTTGGTGAAGACGTACGTCGCGTCCTTCTGCTTCGAATCGCGCGCGAGCTGCGCGAGCTTCTCGATCGCGGGATCCTCGTAGCGGCTCTTGTGGCCGGCGGGCCCAGGGAGCCGGTAGTAAGCGATCGGCGCATCGACCATGCCGTGCGCGAGCGGATCGCGCGCGGCGATGACCTTCACGTCGGCGGCGAGCGCCGCGGCCTCGTCGGCGTCCCAGGTCGTGGGCGCCTCCCAGATCACGCGGTCGAACTTCTTTCGCACCCCCGCGAGGAACTCCTTCACCGCGACCTTGTTGGCGCGGTTGTGCGCGAGCTCGGGGGGCGAGGCGAAGACCGCGATCTTCGACTCCAGCTCCTTGCCGACGTCGAGGAGCGTCTTCAGCGCCGTTTCGACGACCTTGCCTTCGCGGAAGCCCTCCTGGCCGATCTCGCGCGGCGCGAGCATCGCGAAGACGAAGCCCTCCGGCGCCTCACGGCGCCAGCGACGGATCGTCCCCATCCCCGGGAGCGCGTGATGCGTTTCCTGGATCTCGACGAACAGGAACTCCTTGAAGTACCGCGTCGCAGGAACAGGAAAACCAGCGCACCCCACGGTAATCATGAGCCGCGGACTTTAGCACAGCCTCCCCCGCGCCCGCCCTATTCGTCCGAGGGCGTCGGGAGGCCCAGAATCCGACCCGCGAGGCGCCTTCCGACACGCCTGCCGGCCACCCGCAGCGCGTCGGACTGGCGAAACGTCGCGGCGCGCGCGTCGGCAGCGACCGCCACCGTCTCGAAGGCCCGGACGTCCCCGGTGTCGCGCTCGCGCTCCGCCCCCGGCGCGCGCAGGACCCACGCACGCGCCACGAGCGCGATGCGCGTCGCGCGGCTCTGCGGTGCGAGACGGCCAGCGCTGTCGGCGACGGCGGCGATCCCCTCGCTCTGCTCGTCGGCGCGGAGGATCTCCACCTCGCAGCGCGGAAAGCCTCCGCCCGAGGCCAGCGATCCGCGGCGCGCGAGCTCCTCCCTCACGCCGGCCAGCACCTCGTCGGAGGCGATCGCGTCCGGGACCTTCGATTCGCTGAGCACGACGTGCAGCGCCTCGGCGGGCGCTCCGCCATGGACGGGGCGGTAGCCACAGGCGGCGAGCGCGCTCCCGAGCACGAGCAACAGCGCGGCTCCGGACGTCGAGCGCTTCACCCGGTCACGATCACTTCGTCACGAACGTGAAGGCGCCGAGGCACATCTCGTCGGTGGTGGACTCTCCCAGCGTCATGTCGACGCTCTGCATGCTACCCGCTTCCTTGCGCGCGCTCGAGAGGGTCAGGTTGCTCAGGCTGTTGTCGTAAGTACAGCGGATCCGCAGCACGTCGCCCCCCTGGATCGTGGGCAGCGACTCGATGGGAGCGTCGTACTGGTAGCCGCGCTGCCAGTCGAAGTCCCACGCCGGCTCGTGCAGGAGGCACGAGGAGGCCTGACCCGGCCGGTCGATCGTGATCTTCTCGTCATGACCGGCGAGGTGCATGTGGGCGCCGACGCCGAGGACCCACCCGGCCTTGCTCGCAGCGGGGACGGTGAACTGCATGGTCTCGACGTGCGCGGTCGCGTTCGCCGGGATGAGGAACGCCGCCTTGCCGCCGACGTCGTTCATCCCCACCTCGAGGCCGATGCCCGCTGCCGCGATGGGGTTCCGGAAGTTGCCGAGTAGCCGCGTCGTCGCTTTGTAGGTCGGGACCGCGTCGGTGAGGCGAAACTGGAACGCCGTTCTATCCGGATCGTTCGTGGCGCTCGCGTGCGGATGGTAGTGCACCTGCATCACGAACTTCGTGCCGGGCTCGAGCGCGAGGCCCACGTCCGCAGGGTACTGGTTCGGCACGCCGCCCGGGGCCCAGGCCGCCACCAGACTCGCGCCGGTGACGTTCGGGCCGCCGAAGCACTCGTATTCGTTCGCCGGTACCGCGGTGCCCGGCGGCACCGCGAACGCGAGCGCGTGGTGCACGATGGTCTTGTTGCTGGGCACGAAGTTCGTCGCGTTCAGGTACTTCGTCGAGGTGATCTGCGGGTCGAGCACGAAGCAACGGAACGTGTCGGCGGTGCCGCCGAGGGTGAACGGCGTGGTCGGCGCGAGCGAGGTGCCGTCGGTGAGGCCGGCGCTCGCGGGCGCGGTGCGCGGCGGGGGGGCGTCCTTGGGGTCGCCCTCGTAGTCGCCCGCGTCGTGCCACGCCTTGAGGATCCCGATCTCGGCCTCGGAGAGGCGTTGATCGTCCTTCCAGCCCTTCGGTGGCGTGCACTCGCTCGTGTTCTGCGCTCCCCACGGCGGCATCTTCCGGTCGTGGGTCTGCTGCACGATGCTCTCGGCGACGCGCTTCGCGTCCGCGTAGGTGACGAGCGAGAACGGCGCGATGCCGCCCGCGCTATGGCAGTTCTGGCAGACCTTCTGGAGCACCGGCTCGACGTCCTTGTGGAACGTCACGGTGCCGGGCGGCGCCACCACCACCGGCGGTGTGTCCCCCGAGCTACCGCCCGGCGCCGGCGCGGCGCCGTCGTTCGAGGAGGACGAGCAGGCGGCGATCGCTATGGCAGTCGTGATCCCGAGACCGAGGAGGAGACGCATGCCCTCATGGGAGCAAGGCCCACGCCAGCGCTGTAAGGTACAAATCTGCTCCATTTGGCGGTCCGACGAGGCGTGCGACCTGGACGCGATCGCGTCCACCGGCCGCGCCGTCGTTCGGTCAGGGCTCACGCGACGATCAGGTTCAGGATGCGCCCCTTGACGAAGATCACCTTCTTGATCGTCTTGTCATTCGTCCACTGCTGGACCTTCGGGTCGGCGAGCGCAATCGCCTTCGCCGCCGCCTCGTCGGCATCGGCGGGGATCTGGATGCTCGCGCGGGCCTTGCCGTTGACCTGGACGCCGATCTCCACGACGTCGTCCTTCACGAGCGCGGGATCGAACGTCGGCCACGGCTCGTAGGCGAGCGTGGTGGATCCGCCGAGGCGCTCCCATAGCTCCTCGCCGATGTGCGGCGCAAAGGGGGAGACGAGCAGCGCGAGCGTCTTCGCGGCGGCCCGCGAGGTCTGGGGCAGACCGCCGAGATGCTTCACGAGGATCATCATCGAGGCGATGGCGGTGTGGAAGCGCATCGCCTCGATGTCCTCGGTGACCTTCTTGATCGTCTTGTGGACGAGCCGCTGCGTCTCCTCGGCGGCGGGTTCGTCGCTCACGTTCGTGCACACGTTCCAGGTGCGATCGAGGAAGCGGCGGACGCCCTCGATGGCGCTGGTCTGCCAGGGCTTCACGGACTCGAGCGGGCCCATGAACATCTCGTAGAGGCGCAGCGCGTCGGCGCCGTGGCTCCTCACGATGTCGTCGGGGTTGACGACGTTACCGCGCGACTTGGACATCTTCTCGGCGACCGAGACCACCTCGAGCGGCTCGGCGCTGCCCGGGACGTTGGTCGCAAAGTACTGGACGGAAGGCGGCTTGCCGCGCACCTCGATCAGGAGCGGAATGGGCTCGCCCTTCGCGTCCAGACCGGCGTTCCACTTCTCCTCGACGAGCTCGTTGGTTCCGGCAACGCGGATCTCGTCCGGCTCGGTCGTGCGGACGACCTTCGTCGTCCCGGGGAGCACCGCGTCACCGCTCGCCTGCTTGAAGTAGCGGTACGCGATGCCCAGGATCATTCCCTGATGCACGAGCTTCGTGAACGGCTCTGCGCCCTTCACGAGGCCGAGGTCGTAGAGGACCTTGTGCCAGAAGCGCGCGTACAGAAGGTGGAGCACCGCGTGCTCGGAGCCGCCGACGTAGAGGTCGACCGGCATCCACGCGTCGTAGTCTTCGCTCGTCCAGCCGGCGAGCGTGCTCTTGGGATCGAGGTAGCGCAGGTAATACCAGCACGAGCCCGCCCACTGCGGCATCGTGTTCGTCTCGCGCGCGAACCAGTTGCCGTCCTTCTGGAAGAAGCGCCAGTCGACGGCGCGCGCCAGCGGCCCCGCGGGATCGGTGCCGGGCTTGAAGTCCTCGAGGTCGGGAAGGAGCAGCGGGAGCTCGCGGTCGTCGACGGCGATTGGCTGCTCGTAGTGGATCGTGAAGTCGGCGCCCGGCGCGCGCGGATCACCGGCGCAGTCGACCGGGAAATAGATCGGGATCGGCTCACCCCAGTAGCGCTGGCGCGAGAACACCCAGTCGCGGAGCTTGTAGGTGATCTGCTGGCTCCCCTTCCCCTGCGCGGCGAGCCACTCGGTGACGACGCGGCGAACGCGCTCGCTCGGCATCCCCTTCTCGATCGGCGCGTTGCTGCGCGTGACCGCGGCCTCGCTGGCGACGCCGTCAGCGGTGGAGGCCTCCTTCTCGTGGTCGATCCGGGGCGCGTCGGCCCTGGCGGGGTCGACGACCGGGATGATGGGGAGGCCATATTTCACGGCAAACGCGTGGTCGCGCTCGTCGTGCGCAGGAACCGCCATGACCGCGCCCGTGCCGTAGCCGCCGATCACGTAGTCCGCCACGTAGACCGGCACGCGCTCGCCGTTGATCGGGTTGATGGCGAACGCGCCAGTGGGCACGCCCGTCTTCTCGCGTGACGCGTCGCCGCGGACGATGTCGCTCTTGGCGTTCGCGATGTCCGCGTACGCCTTCACGGCGACGACGTGATCGGCCAGCGCGATCTGCGGGGCGAGCGCGTGCTCGGGCGCGAGCACCACGTAGGTGGCGCCCGGCAGCGTGTCGACGCGCGTGGTGAAGACCGTGATCTTCACGCCGGGATGACCCTCGACCTCGAACTCGACGTTCGCGCCTTCGCTGCGGCCGATCCAGTTCGCCTGTTTCACCTTGGTCTCGGGCCAGTCGAGCCCCTCGAGACCTTCGAGCAGGCGATCGGCGTACTGCGTTATGCGCAGCGACCACTGGCGGATCTTGAGCTTCTCGATGGGGAAGCCGCCGACCTCGCTGCGTCCATCGGCCGTGACCTCGTCGTTCGCGAGGACGGTGCCGAGCTGCGGGCACCAGTTCACGGCCATGTCGGCCTGCTGGAACGCCAGACCCTTGTTGAAGAGCTGGAGGAAGATCCACTGCGTCCACCGGACGTAGCCGGGGTCGGTGGTGTCGACCTCGCGCTCCCAGTCGTAGCTGAAGCCGAGCATCTTCAGCTGCCGCCGGAAGTTGCCGATGTTCGCCTGCGTGGTGGCGCGCGGGTGCGTCCCGGTCTTGATGGCGTGCTGCTCGGCGGGGAGGCCGAACGCATCCCAGCCCATGGGATGCAGCACGTCGAAGCCGTTCATCCGCTTGTAGCGGCTGATGATGTCCGTCGCCGTGTAACCCTCGGGGTGCCCGACGTGAAGGCCGTTGCCCGACGGGTACGGGAACATGTCGAGCGCGTACATCTTGGGACGCCCGGCGTGGCGCACCGCGCGGAAGGTCTTCTGCTCCTCCCAGACGTGCTGCCACTTCGGCTCGACTACGGCGGGGTCGTACGGGTGCGGTGCGTCATCGGACATCGTCATTTGCGCGTCCGATTTTTACCACAGCTTGCCGGTGTCCCGAGAGGCGACCTTCTTCGCGAGGCGGGCTGCGCGGTGGGCGCGGCGCTCCTCCTTCTCGCCAGTCCCCGCCTCGACCAGCGCGAGCGCACGGGCCGCGTCCTTTGCGTGGTGCTCGTAGAGCTTCGCGAGCTCGAGGCGAACCGTGGGGTCGTCGACCGAGGCGGCGAGCGCCTCGAAATCGGCGAGCGCGCGCGCCTTGTCGCCGCGGGCCTTCGCGAGGTCCGCGCGGACGCGGATGCCTGCGTCCCCGGCGCCGCGGGCGAGCGCGACGTCGACCGTCTCCTGCGCGCGATCCTGCTGGCCCGCGCGCTTGAGGGTGCGCGCCACGCCCACGAGATCCTCGGCGTGGAGCATCGAGCCCTCCAGCGGCTCGCCGTAGAGGGCGACGATGGCGACCATCGACACCACGTCCCACAGGTTGTGATCCACGACGCCGAGGAGCGCGCGCGTGTCTCCGGTGCGGAGGAAGTGCAGATAGCAGGCGCAGACCTCGCCCGAAGGCACGTCGGTCTCGCGGACGAAGCCGAGCACCTCGCGCTCCACCGCGCCGAGGCGCGCGCCGAAGCCGCGGCCGTGATGGAGGCGCCGCGCGACGTGCACGAGATCG
>JAYTBL010000601.1:0-9064 GCA_043736975.1 Polyangiaceae bacterium | reverse complement strand
CGACCTCGAGCGCGCGCGCCTCGTCGCGGCCCAGGCCGATGGCGTAGCTGATGTCCTTGGTCTCGCCCGGGGCGAGCGTGCCGAGCGCATGGACGAGGACGCCGTTCACGCCGGTCTGCCCGCCCGCGAAGGCGGTGGTGCTGCACGGCGTGAGCTTGCCGCTCTCGGCGGCGCCGCGCGCGTCCTTCTGTCCGCCCAGGGGAAGGAGAGGCTTGCCGCAGTGCGAGGCGACCGGCGGGCGATCACCCACGGTGGCGACGGCGATCTCGTCGTCGACCTGCACGAGCGCGCCGCGGGCCGTGTCGAAGCGGATGCGGTCACCCTGGGGGAGGTTCTTGAGCGTGTAGTATGCATAGAACGCGATCTCCGCGTTCTCGATGCTCGCCTGGCTCTTGTTGGTCACGATCACGCGGCGCACGTGGGCATCGCTGCCGGGGCGCATCAGGTCCTCGATGCGCATCGTGAGGTCGCTCGCAGAGAAGTCGCTCTGCACGAGACCGGTGTCGTCGACCACGCGCTGTCCGGTGAGATCGAGCTGGTGCGCCCAGCGGAGCTTCTTGCCCTTGCTGCGGATGCCGACGTACGAGTCCCAGAGGTTGTCGGCGGCATACTTCGGATAGAACAGCTCGACGAGCGCGCCGGCCTTGGAGCCGCGGCCCTCGTCGCGCGAGACGACGGACATGAGGTTGCCGTTGCCGAGCTGCGCGAAGTTCGGCGGGTTGCCGAGCAGCGTCGAGATGGGCTCCCATGCGAGCTCGCCCTCGTCGCTCCCGAGATCCGGCGCCTCTTCTTCGACGTCGCTGCACGCGGGCAGGGCGACGAGTCCGGCGAGCGCGGCGACCAAGGCGAGGCGACGGACCATGCTTCGGAGGAGCGAATCTGCACGTCGCGTGCCTTGTAAGTATTCAGGCGTGGATGTGGTTTTGGCCAGGCTTACGTGGGGGGCGGCGGGTGGCAGGCGGGGCGGGCGATCCACCGGGGGTCGATCCAGGCGGCGGAGGCGGGACGAAGCCTCGGAGCTGCGCGGGCCGCGCTTTCACTGCCGGAGCTGGAACTTTCTCGTTTCATCGAAGTCCGACCCGCATGGACCCTCGGCTCAAGCAGCAGGCAACCCGGCAGCGACCTGGACAGATGACCGCGGTGATGCGCGCGATGTCGGTGTCCGCCGGGGCCAAGGTGCTGCGGGTCGGCGTCGTGCGCGAGGGGCGGGTCGTCGAGGAGCGCATCGTCAAGCAGCGCTCCACCATCACCGTAGGCGCCAGCGAGGGCGCCACCTTCGTCATCCGCGCCGCGGTGCCGCCCGCGTTTCCGCTCTTCGAGCGCGTCGGTGACGACTACCACCTCAACCTGCTCGACGGAATGAAGGGGCGCCTCGCGCTCACCGCCGGAATCACCGAGCTGCGCGGCGTCACCGGCACCAAGATGCTCCTCACCGAGGAGTCACGTGGCAAGGTCGTCGTCGGAGACACCACCTTCCTCTTCCAGTTCGTCGCGCCGCCGCCGCCGCAGGCGAAGCCCCAGCTGCCACTCGCTGTGAAGGGCAGTCTCGCCGGCAACCACGACTGGACGCTCACGTTCGTCGCCGCGTTCAGCTTCCTGCTGCACTTCGGGCTCGTGGGCACGATGTACTCCGACTGGGCGGACCCCGTCGTCGATGACGGTCATCAGGTCGCGGGGCTCGTCGACATGATGACGCGGATCCCGCCGCCTCCCGTGACCGAGACGCCGGACAAGAGCGTCGACAACACGGCCCCGGTGAAGGTGCCGACGCTCCCCACGAAGCAGCCCGTGACCTCGTCGCAGCCGAGCGCCAACAACGCCCCGACCCAGGCCGGTCCGCGCAGCGCGCCCACCGTGAGCGATGCGCGCGCCGCGCGCCTCGCCGCCGAGGCCGAGGCGATGCAGATGCAGACGGTCGCGGGCCTGATCGGCGGCCCTGCGGTGGCGATCGCGCTCGATCGCAGCAGCGTCCCGCCGGTCGATCTCACGCGCGCCGCGGAGTCGAGCGCGGGCGTCATCGCCGGCAACGGCGACTTCCACCCCGCGAGCGGCGGCCCGGTGCAGGCCAGCAAGACCACCGACCTCAGCACGCTCGGTGGCCCACTCAAGGCGCAGGCGCCCAGCGGCCCCGGCAAGGAGACCGCGATTGCCGGTCCCACGGGGATCGCGCAGGTCGGGACGCCGGTCACGAACGTGCCCGTCCCCGGCGCTGACGGCACCGTCGCCACGCTGCGCGGCCGCTTCCGCAGCTGCTACCAGACTGGCCTGCTCTCCGAGCCGACGATGGCGGGCAAGGTGCTCGTCAGCGCGCGCATCGGCCCCAACGGAGAGGTCGTGAGCTCCGACATCGTGTCCATCAGCGGCCTCTCGCCCAGCGTCGGTCAGTGCATCGCAGGCGTGGTGAAGCGCGCGACGTTCAGCGCGCCCGGCGGCGGTGGGGCGACGCTGCAGATCCCTGTCACCTTCGTGCAGCAGCCCGCGAAGTAGTCGTCAGTCGGACTTCGACCGCTTCGCCGCCGCATGCAGATGCGGGTAAGGCACGAGCGCTGCGATGCAGGACGCATGCCGCGAGGCCGCCGGACCGTCAGCCTCGCTCGCGTCGGGATCGAGCGATTCGAGCCACGCGCGCAGCACCGTCGGCACCTCGGGGGCCGCGCTCGCGGCGAGCGCGTGAGCGGCGGTCGCCAGGTCCGGCGCGATCGCGAAATAAGAGACGAGCCGGACGACATCACGCTCGCGCGAGGCGCGCCCGAGGATGTCCGCGAACACCGCGCTCGCGAACGGATGCGCCGTGACATCGAGCATCTCGGCGCCGATGGCATCGAGGGCGGCGTCGCCCCCGCGCAGGATCACCGAGCGTACGCGCGGCGCGGTGGTGGCGCCGCGCTCGAGCGCGGCAGCGAGACGCGCCGCGGCCTCACGCGAGCCCAGATTCGCCGGCAGCCACGAGCTTTCCGGCACCGAGGGTCGATCGTGGAGCGAGCGCGGCGCCTGCTTGGCGAACGCCACCAGCACGCCGTGATGCGCGGCGAGCGGCGTGAGCTCGCTCGCGAACCGCATCGAGGCCTCGACCACCTGGCGATCGAGCAGGAGCGCCTGCCGATCGCCCTCGGGTACGTCCTCGTCACCCCACGGATACAGCGGCGCGGCGGAGATGGCTGTCTCGCCGAGCGCGGCCACGCGCTCTGCCGAGGTCGGCACCAACGCCACCGCCAGCGTCGCCACGTGCAGGCACGCCTCGAACGCCGCTGCGCGGCGATCCGCGCCGAGCCCGCCGAGGCGACCGTCGAGCGCGCCGCAGCTGCCCAGCACGCCCGTCGAGAGCGCGGCGCCGTCGGCCGCGCCCTCCGCCGGCGAGGCGTCGTTGTCGGACCCGGTGGCGGAGAGCAGCGCGTGCACGAGCGCGGCGATCGACGCGTCGTCGGCGGTCAGAGGGCCTTCGTCCGACGCGGCGCGGCCCTGACCCATCACCGCGCGCTTCACGCGATCGAAGGCCTCGCGATCGCCCGCGAGGAGCCGGGCCACGAGCCGGTCCCAGGTGGAGCTCTCGAGGTCCATGCCGCTCGCGCGCTCGCCGAGGTCGACGAGATCGCGCTCGTCGCGGTCGAGGCGGATGCGCGCGAGGAGGCGCGCCGCCGGGACGCCCTCCCAGAAGGCGCGCGCCACGCCGAGATCGACGATCGCCAGCTCCAGGTCTTGATCCTCGGAGGCCAGCCTTCCGAGAAAAGGCAGGGAGAGAGCCATCAGTCGAGGGCGGGGCGGGCCTGCGAGGTTCCGGGGCGGCGCTGCGACCGGACGCGGAGGAGCATCGGCGCCTTCGCGGCGATCTCGCCGTCCCAGGTCTTGAGGCCTATCGGGCGCGCGGAGGCCTGCGACGTGTCGAGGATGCCCGTCACGCGGAAGACACCCGGCTCGTCGAACGTGTCTGCAGGACACTTCGCGGTGACCAGCAGCGACATCGAGGTGCGGCCCTTCACGCCGAGCGTGGAGTAGAGCTCGCGGATCGGCGAAGCGACGATGGCGGTGGTGCCGCAGGTGCTCGAGCCGAGCGGACCCGAGACCGTGAAGCGCACCGTCTCCGGGCGCCACAGGAGGATCGCCGCTTGGTCGCCCTCGTTGCTCACGGTGACCGTGGTCTCGATCTCGACCCCGCGCGAGGTGTCGCGCGATTCAGGCATCGACACGACGAGCAACGCGCGACCCGGGCTGGACGCCGGGGGAACCGGCGCGGCGGGGACGGCGGAGGCCACGGCGTCGGTCAGGGAGAAGGGGGCGCTCTCCAGCGCCTTCGCCGGCGCGACCTTGCCCACCGCGGCGCCCACCGGCGCAGCGGCGAAGGGCGGGGCAGGGGCGAGCGGCTTCTTCTTCGCGACCGCGGTCTTCGCCGCGGGCGCGGGCCAGCCGAACTGCGCCTTGACGGTGGCGCCCGCGACCAGCGCGCGGCGCTCGCGCGGGCCAAAGCAATAGAACAAGGGATCGATGGTCGTCGACCACGAGCGCTTGCCCGGGACCACCAGATCACGACCTTCGTCGTTGATGGGCCGCGCGTCGTCGGGGAGGGCGCAGCGCACCGTCACCGCCTCCGGCGCCTTCCTCGAGCTGGCGCGCTTCTTCGCGCCCGCCGGGTCGAGCTCGGTACCGACCGGCGGCGTGATCTCGAGGATCAGGAGGCGCGGATCGGCGGCGAGGCGCATCGGCACGTCGCCCGTGTTCTCTACGCGCAGCTTCCACGGACCGCCGGCCGTTCCCGGGGCCACCGAGAGAGTGAGCGGCGGAGGTAAAAGCGTGGAAACTACACCTTCCTGAGCGAGCCCCGGGGGCGCGCCCAGGAAGACGCAACAGAGCGAAGCGACGGCCAGTGCTGTCGCCCCCCTCATCATCAGCCCCGCAGCGTCTCGAAGAGCTCGAGATCGGGGATCGCCGTGGTGAGGCGCGTTCGCACCACGCCGACGTCGTTGTCCTCGAGGAGCTTGCAGAGCGCAATGCCGTCGAACAGGGCGATGGGAGCGGCGGGAGCGCCGGACTCCTCGCGCGCGCCGCTCAGCACCTGGCCGGTGGTGAGGAGCCAACCCGCCGAGGCGGGGCCGTAGTGATGGAGCGCACCGCGCAGGTCGCTGACGCGCTCGCGGCCGATCTCGCGGCCGTCCTTGCGGACCACGATGGCGGTGCGGATCTCGTCGCTGCCGTTGCGATGGGTGGCGGAGAAGTGGGCCTCGCCGCCTGCTGCACCCGCGCGACGCACGCCGCGGATATTCGTCATGCCTACGCGCTCGAGGCCGAGCAGGATCAGCTCGATGAGCGCGTGACCGGGGAGCTCCTGCATCTTGCGGAGCATGGATCGGCGCGCGGCCTCGCGATAGCGCTCGATCGCCGCGATGGCGTCGATCTCGAGGCGCACGAGGTCCGGGCTCAGCGACCAGTCGGTCAGCGCGACGCGCGGGCCCTGACCGAAGCGGAAGCGCGGACGCTGACCCGTCGCCTGACGACGGAGATTGTCGGCGCGGAGCGAGGCCATGAGCTGCGCCGTCGCCAGCATCGTGTCGCGCGACTCGGTGCCGAGTCGCCCGCGGCGGAGCAGCGCGTCGACGACGGAGCGGACCTGGACCGGACCCTGCGTGCGGTCGAAGCCGCTGAGGATCATGACCGTGGCGTCGGAGAGCTCGCGACCCGACAGATCCTCGCCCTCGCCGGGCGGGAGCTGCGGGACATCGATGCCGGTGGGCGCGCCGCCGGCCATGATCTGGTGACGATCACGGACCATGGGACGCGGGGCCGGCGCGAGCGGATCGCGCGACGTGTCGATCGACGAGTCGCTCTCGACCGAGACGATGGCGTTCGGCTGGATGCGGTCGCCGTTGCGGTCTCCGTTGGTGGCGGCGCCGACGTCACGCGGAGACGACGTGCGCGCCTCCTGCGGCTCGCCCTCGCGACCGCCACGACGGCGACGCCTGCGGCGCCGGCGACGGCCACCGTCGGCGCCCGCGGCGTCTCCCGCGCCGGCGGCGGCGCCCGTGCGGGCGGCGTCGCCCGTGGCGCTGCTGCTCGGACCGGAGAGGATCGGCTGGTCGTCGTCGTCCTCGTCGTCGAACATCTCGGCTCCGCTGGCGGCGAGCTCGTTGCGGAGCGCGTCCTCGCCGGAGACGATGAGCGGCTCGTCGTCGTCGTCTGCGGGGGCGTTTGACTCGCTCCGGGCGCGCGCACCGGCCGCCTCGACCTCGAGCGCGTTGATGTCGTTACCCTCGCCGGCGTCGTCCGAGTCCTGCTCGCCTTCGCTGGCGTCGGCGCCCGCGGCGCCGCGCTTCTTCTTCTTGCCGTCCCATTCGCGGAGCGCGAACACGCCCGGCTTCACGCGGACGATCGGGGTCGCCTTGTCCTCCTTCTTCAGTAGCGCGGCGAGCCGGGCACCCATGGTGACCTCGGGGCTCTTGCCGACGTGGGAAAGGAGGTTCTTCTCGATGGCAAGCTCGGTGATCTCCTTGTAGTGGAGCGGCTTACCGGCCATGCGCAGCACTTCGGCTGCGGCTTCCGTGAACGTCATTCGATTCCTGTCGTCTTCTCGAGGTGCCCGCTCATGTGCGGCCGGTAGCGCTCTCTCGAGCTGCCTGACCGCGCTTGTCGAAGCGACGGCACCCTGTGGTGGTGATTCCCCGCTTGCTCGACTGGGCGCGCGTTTTCCGCGCGAAAGCCCGTACGGCATGTACGGGGGCACCCAACCTGAACTCGCGGCTAGTGGCATAGCCCGCTGCCGCGCTCTCGTCAAACGTCAAACTGCAAGCGGAACATTCGCCGCCTGACGCGGTCGATCCTCACAGGTGCACTCGATGCCGTTCCTCCAGCTCCGCAGTTTCCGCCCGCTCTCCGCTGCGCTCTTCCCCGTAGCGCTCGCCGCCGCGCTCACGACCCTCACCCCTGGCGCCGCGTCGGCGCAGATGCCCGAGCCGCCGAGCGCGCTGAAGGAGCCGCCGGCGCCCTGCACCGAGGACTGCTGGCAGCTCGCGCACATGACCATCCGCGGGTCGGTGAACGGGCCGCTGACCTTCGAGCTGCGCGGCACCACGCGCGCCAACGAGGACCAGAAGATCCCGCTGTTCGGGCCGCCCACGCAGGTGCGCCTCGATGAGCTATCGATGGACGGCGGCCGCCCGACCGTCACCTTCGACAGCGAGCGCTACTACCTGCTGACGCACGCGAGGTCGTTCACCCTCCGCGGCAAGCTCACGCTGGGCTCCGACCAGATGCTCAGCGTGATCGGCCCGCTGCTCGCGCTCGATGCCCAGCTCACCAAGGGCCGGCTCGTCGAGGGCGAGAAGCTGAGCGGCCTCTCGGCGACGGTCCTGCATTTCGACCCCATGACCGAGGATTCCGGCAACCAGCCCGCCAAGCCGCGGCAGCCTCCGGTGTTCCGCCTCTCGCGTTCGGTGCGCTTCGGCACCGAGACCAGCTTCGTCTACCGCCTGGTCGCGTCGCAGACCACCGAGCTCGGCACCATCAAGCTCCCGCTCGCGTTCGGCGAGAAGGTGCAGGACGTCCAGGGCTCGACGGGATGGCAGGCGGAGGGCAAGGAGCTCACGCTGCCGACGAGCGGCAAGGAGGCCGAGATCACGATCTCCGGCTCGCTCTCGCCGGCGGCCGCGGGCGCGCCGCCGCTGATCTTCAAGGCCGACGAGCGCTCGGCCTACGAGTGGTGGATGATCGAGGCTGACCCCGAGCATCGCGTCGCAGTGGGCGGGGAGGGCAAGCTCGTCGAGACCACGCAGTCGCCGATCCCGCCCACCATGCCCGGGTCGCGCGTGTACCTCGTGCAGCGCAACCAGCAGATCGAGGTCGACTCGAAGTCGCTGGTGCGTGGCGACGTGCTCGCCGCGGTGGCGCGGACGAACCGGCGCTTCGTCGCCGTCACGGGCACCGGCGAGCTGATCAGCGACGAGCTCATCGTCTTCGACAACAACGGGCTCGATCACCTCATGGTCTCGCCTGCAGGGAAGGCGATGTACCTGTCGACCGACGCCACCGCGCAGCGAATCCTCCACACCGAGGCCGGCGCGTCGGAGATCCTCGTGCCCATCCGGCCCGGCTCGCACACGCTGCGCGTCCAGTCGCTCGACGACGTCCGGCTCTGGTCGATCGCCGGCGCGCTCAAGGTGCCAGGTAGCTCGTACCCCATCGCTACCAGCAACATGGAGATCACCCTCGGCCTGCCCGAGACCGTGCACCCGATCGCGGTCCTGGGCGGCGATCATGCCCGCTGGGCGTTCTCGCGCGGTGACCTCGTCGCCGCAGCCCTCGGGATCGCGGTGGCGTGCTTCGGCTTCCGCAACCGGCGGACGCGCGCGCTCGGCGCGGTGGTGATGGCCGGGCTCTGGTTCGTCTCGCGCGAGGGATACGTCTTCGCAGGCGGCGGTCTCTTCGTGGTGGGCGCGGTCTTCCTCGCGTCCCGGTTCGTGCGCGGAACGAAGCTGCTCTTCGGCTCGGCCGCGATCCTCGTCGCGGCGCTCTTCGGCGGACGCTACGCACTCACCGAGGGCGCGACGAGCGAGCCGGCGCGCGAGATGTTCGTCGATCGTCCGACCGTCCCGACGCCGGAGATCACGCACGCGGCGGTCGCGGCGGACGGCACGCTCGACACGAAGGCGGGCATCACGCCGGTCTCGCTCTCGATCCCCACCTCCGAGCGCTACGTGCAGTCGAGCCGGCAGCTGGTGACCAAGGAGCGCCCGTTCGCGATGCGCGTGTTCTACGTCACGAGCAACCTGCTCGCCGCGCTCCAGCTCCTCTGGCTGGTGATGGTGGGGCTCCTCGGCTGGCTGCACCGCGATCGCCTCGCGCTCCTCAAGGCGCGGATCTTTGAGCGCCTCACGCGCACCCCGGATCCCACCGTCGCACCCGTGGCCGACGCGACCCCGCCCTTCTGAGGCAAGCGCCCGCAATCTTTTCAACGTGCGGCGCCAAGGCCGACAAAAAGTGCGGCCTTGCGCTCGCAAAACCGCGAAACGTCATGCGGTCCACCTCTTGCTGGTGGGGCTGCATGACTCCTTCGGCCTGGAATCCCAGCCCCGTCAACGTC
>JAYTBL010000600.1:0-18704 GCA_043736975.1 Polyangiaceae bacterium | reverse complement strand
TGTTCTTCCGGAAGTCCTCCTCGATCGCGCTGTCCCAGCGGATCGCCTGGAGCACACGGATCGGGCGCTGCGCCTCGACGATGCGCGACGCGAGCCCGGCGACGATCTCCTTGTAGCTCCGCCAGGGGCCGGCGGCGGGCAGCGGCGGGATCGACGGATGCGGGTCGGCGGGCTCCTTCGCTTGCTTCGTGGTGGGCCTGGGCGTCGGCGCGGGCGGCGGCACGAGGCTCCCCCGCTCCTTGTCGCGGAGCGCCGGCTTCGATTCACGCTCGGGCTTCGCGTCGTCGGCGTCCTTCGCCTTCTTGCGCTCTGCCTCGCCCGTAGGGGCCCGTTCCGCCATCGCTCTTCATTTTCCGCCTCACCGCGCGAGAACTCCAGCTATTTGCGTAAATCAAATCGATGAGGCTCGCCGAGATCCATGTCTACCCGGTCAAGGGCGCGCGGGGCATCGCGCTCACGCGCTCCGACGTGCTCGCGGGCGGCCTGCGCTACGACCGTCGCTTCATGCTCGTCGATGAGCACGGCAAGTTCCTCTCGCAACGCGAGCATGCGCGCCTCGCGCTCGTGACGACCGCCATCGACGGCGACGCGCTCGTGATCGGGGCGAACGAGGATGACGCCCGGGTGCCGCTCCGTCCCGAGGGCGGCACGCACCGCCGCGTGCGCATCTGGCGCGACACGGTCGACGCGCTCGAGGTGTCGGGCGAGGCATCGGCGCTCGTCTCCTCGTACCTCGGGGCGCGCTGCGCGCTGGTGTTCATGCCGGACCACGTCGTGCGCGCCGTCGACCCGCGCTACGCGCTGCCCCACGATCGCGTCGGCTTCGCGGACGGCTTCCCAGTGCTGCTCGCCACGCAGGCGTCGCTCGACGATCTCAACGCGCAGCTCGAGACGCCGGTGCCGATGAACCGCTTCCGCCCCAACCTCGTCGTCGAGGGAGGCGCGGCATTCGACGAGGACCGCCACGAGCGCGCGGTGGTGGGCGAGCTCACCTTCCGGATGCCGAAGCGTTGCGAGCGCTGCGTGGTCACCACCATCGACCAGGCCACCGCGGCGGTGGGCGTGGAGCCGCTCCGCACGCTGTCACGCTACCGGCGGGTCGGGAACCATGTGTACTTTGCACAGAACATGGTACCCGACGCCGGGGGCGTGGTCGCGTTGGGCGACGCCGTCCAGTACCTCGCCTGACGGCGGCTCAGCGGACGCTCTGGAGCACCGCCTGGAGCACGTCGGTGTCGCGGACGCCCTCCGCCTCGGCGCGGTAGCTCATGACGAGGCGATGGCGGAGGACGGGAACGACCAGCGCCTTGACGTCCTCGACGTCGGCCGCGGCCTCGCCGCGGAGCGCAGCGCGCGCCTTCGCCGCCAGGACCAGCGCCTGCGAGCCGCGCGGGCCGGCGCCGAAGCGCACGTACTCGTCGACCTGCTTCACGCCGCCGCCACCCTCGCCGCCGCTCTTCGCGCGAGGACGCGTGGCGCGCCCGAGCGCGACGGCGAGCGCCACCGCCTCCTCGGTCACGGGGATGCGCGGCACCAGCGCCTGGAGCGCGCGCACCTCGTCCGCGGAGACGACCCGCGGCACCGTCCCGACGTCCGCGCTCGTGGTCCGGCGCGCGATCTCCCGCTCCTCGCTCTCGGACGGATAGCCGACGTGGATCTCGAGGAGGAAGCGATCGAGCTGCGCCTCGGGCAGGGGGTAGGTGCCCTCCTGCTCGATCGGGTTCCGCGTCGCGAAGACCTGGAAGGGGTCGGGCAGCACGTGCGTGACGGTGCCGACGGTGACCCGCCGCTCCTGCATGGCCTGCAGCAACGCGGCCTGGGTCTTGGGCGGGGTGCGGTTGATCTCGTCGGCGAGGATGAGGTTGTGGAAGATCGGGCCCGGCAGGAAGCGCACGCGGCGGTGCACGCCGCCCTGGTTGTCCTCGTCCTCCTGCAGCACGTCGGTCCCGGTGATGTCGGCGGGCAGGAGATCGGGTGTAAACTGCACGCGACCGAACTCCAGGTCCAGCGCCTCCGCGAGCGAGGCCACGAGGAGCGTCTTCGCGAGGCCCGGGACGCCGACCAGCAGCGCGTGGCCGCGCGCGAGGAGCGCCACGAGCATCAGCTCGATGACCTCCTCCTGCCCGACGACGCGCGCCGCGACCGCGTCGTGCAACGCCTTGCTGGCGCCGGAGGCGCGGGCGAGCAGCTCGGCGTCGCTCGGGGTCTTGCGGGCGTCGGGTGCGGCGCCCTGCTGCGGGGACGACGACGGGGCGTGGGGCTGGGTGGTCACCTGCTACTCTGTTCGCACGACTGGGCGCGGCCTGTCAAAGGACGCTGACGCTCGCGCACGTCCCGACCGCCGCGGCGTGGTATGAGGCAGGCCTCGAATGCTACAGCCGAGCTCGGCATCCGCCCCTGCCCTTCCCGCGCCCACCGCGACCGAGACCGTCACGCGGCCCGACCCCGGTCTCGCCCGCGGCAAGTGGGAGGCCCCGGCGTGGGCCTTCTGGGCGGCGCTCGTGGTGGCCGCCGCGGTGACAGCGCTGTTCGTGCTCGGGCGCATGGGAATGCTGAAGCGCAGGAAGGCGCGAGGACCGCAGGCATGAAGGCGAACATCCGCAAGATCCTCTACGCGATGCTCCTGGGCGTCTGCGTCTACTTCGGGCTCGCGCTCTACAGCGGCCTCGGCAAGATCCGCGACTCGCTCGCCATCTTCCACTACGAGACCTTCGCGATGGCCTGCGGGCTCGCGTTCGGGAACTACGTCCTGCGCTTCCTCAAGTGGGAGTTCTACCTCGCGCGGCTCGACATCAAGCACGTGCCCAAGCTCGACAGCTTCCTCACGTTCCTCTCCGGCTTCGTGCTCACCGTCACGCCGGGCAAGGTCGGCGAGGTGTTCAAGTCGCTCGTGCTCTTCGAGACGCACGACGTGCCGATGACCAAGACGGCGCCCATCGTGGTCGCCGAGCGCGCCACCGACGTCATCGGGATCGTCGCGCTGATCGTGTTCGGGTCGCTCGGCTTCTCGGGCGGCCTGATCTGGGCGGGCATCGGCGCCGCGCTGGTGCTCGCCCTGATCATCACGGTCGGCAGCAAGAAGCTCTCGATGGCGCTGATCGGGATCGTGGGGCGCATGCCGGGGCGGATCGGCAAGATCGCGCCCAAGCTCGAGGCCGCCTACGAGAGCCTCGCGACGATGCTGCGCTTCCGCAACCTCATCGTGCCGAGCATCCTGTCCGCCGCGGCGTGGACGCTCGAGTGCCTCGCGCTATGGATCATCCTGCGCGGCTTCGGCCAGACCACGAGCATCCCGCTCGCCACGTTCTTCTATGCGACGAGCACGCTGGTGGGCGCGATCGTCCCGGTCCCGGGCGGCCTCGGCGTGACCGAGAGCTCGCTGATGGGCCAGATGACGGAGCTCGGCCACGTCGACCGCGGCATCGCGACCGCCGCCATGATCCTGGTCCGCTTCGCGACGCTCTGGTTCGCGGTCCTGATCGGCTTCATCGCCCTCTCCTGGATGAAACGCCGCCACCCCAAGCTCCTCGCGAGCGACGACGTGGCGACGACCGTCCCCAAGCTGCCCTAGCCACTAGGGAATGGCGCGGAGCGCGGTCAGGATCACCTCGAAGTCGGCCGGGGGGTCGACCTCGAAGCGCACCGTCTTGCCCGTGACCGGGTGCACGAAGCCGAGCACGCGCGCATGCAGCGCCGGGCGCTTCAGGGCCTCCGCGGCCTCCCGCAGCACGAGGTGCTTGGGCGGCTTGCCGCCGTAGAGGACGTCGCCCAGGATCGGCGTGCCCGCGTCCGCGAGGTGCACGCGGATCTGGTGCGTGCGGCCGGTCTCGAGGCGGCACGAGACGTAGGTGATGGCGCGGTTCGCCAGGCTCTCGAGCGGCTTCACGTGCGTCACCGCGCGCTTGCCCAGCTTCACGCGCGACGAGAACTTCAGCCGGTCCTTGGGGTGGCGGCCGTGCATCGTGTCGAACGTCTGCTTCTTGACGTCGCCCAGACAGATCGCGACGTACTCGCGCTCGATCGAGTGCGCGGCGAACTGCGCCTTCAGGTGCTCGCGGGCGCGCGGGTGGCGCGCGACCACCATCAGGCCGCTCGTCCCCTTGTCGAGCCGGTGGACGATGCCCGGCCGGCTGCGATCGAGATCGGGCGGCCCCGAAGGTGGGACGCGCGCCTCGCCCGCGACCTCCGCGGCAGGCGGCCGCGACGGCGCGCGCACCGAGACACTGGGGCGCTCGTCGACGTCCTCGTCGCCGTCGGGCGGGTCGAACACGCCACGCGCGAGGAGCCCGTTCACGAGCGTGCCGGTGCGGTTTCCGCGCGCCGGATGCACCACGAGGCCCGCCGGCTTGTTGAGGACGATCACGGCATCGTCGATGTAGACGACGTCGAACTCGATCCCGTCCTCGGCCAGCGCCTCGGTGGGCGGCGGCGCCTCCGGCTCGACCGCGATCCGGGAGCCCTCGCGGAGCTTCTCTGCAGCCTTCTTCACCACCCCGTCGACCGTGACTCCGCCGTGCTCGATCCAGCGCTGCAACTCGGAGCGCGAGGGCCCGTCCTCCATCGCCGACAGTGCCTTTGCGAGGAAGCGATCGAGCCGCACCCCCACGGCCTCGCGCGGCACGACCAGCTTGATGGTGCGCACGCCGCTTTCCCCTGACATGGGTGGGGAAACCAGGCGCGCTACCAGATCTTCGACTTGATGTGGCCCTTGGCCTTGATCAAGATGTCGACCAGCGCGCGGTCGTAGAAGTTCTTCGGGTAGAGCTCGGGGGCGACGCGGCGCTTGTAGAGCGCCCTCCCCTCCTCGATCTCCTCGGCCAGGGCCGTGAAGAGGGTGTCATTGGTGATGCCGTTGACGATCTTCTCCTCGTTGTAGAGGGAGAGATCGCTCGCGATCGCACGCGCCAAGCGACGTGCGGCTTCCTCGGTCTCGATGAGCGGCATCTGCAGGTCTCCTGAGAGGTCTTCTTGTGTAGTATCGCGAACCGATAGCGCGGATGTCAAAAGGGACGGCGCCCTGCCCGATAAGTACATCGTGAAGCCCCACGGAATGAGCTTCTGCTAGAACGGCAGACGCGTGACCAACCGGCCCTTCCCCTCCTTTCAAACGTTCGGCGCGGCGCTCGAAGACGCCGCCAAGGCCGATCCGACGTACGGCTTTCGCTTCATCTCGGAGGACGGCGTCCCCGGCTTTGCCCCGAAAGCGACCAGCGAGGCGTCGTTCTCGTACACCGCGCTGGAGCGGGCCAGCGCCCGCTACGGCGGGGCCCTCCAGGCGCTTGGCCTGAAGAAGGGCGACCGCGTCGCCCTGATCCTCCCTGCGGCCGAGGACTTCGTCCTCTGCTTCTTCGGGGCGATGCGCGCGGGGATCGTCCCCGTGCCCATCTATCCGCCCCTCGGCCTCGGCCAGCTGCAGGGCTACCTCGACAACACGCGGCACATCGTCGCGAAGTCCGGGGCCCGCGCGCTCGTGACCACCGCCCAGATCAAGCGCCTCCTCGGGACCGTCCAGGAGTCGTCGCGCGAGCTCGAGCAGGTCGTGGCGGTCGAGGCCATCCGCGAGTCGCTCGAGCCGCTCAAGCGCGTGTTGCTCACCGGGGACGACACCGCGTTCCTCCAGTTCACGAGCGGCTCCACCTCGCGCCCCAAGGGCGTGACGCTCACGCACGCCAACCTGATGGCGAACGTCAAGTGCATCACCCACGACGGCCTGCACATGACCGACGAAGACGTCGGCGTGTCGTGGTTGCCGCTCTACCACGACATGGGGCTCATCGGCTTCGTGCTGGCCCCCATCCTCCATCGCACGCCGATCGTCTTCTTGCCGCCGTTGCTCTTCCTCAAGCGGCCCGTCAGCTGGCTCCAGGCGATGACGCGCCACAAGGGCACGATCTCGTTCGGGCCGAACTTCGCCTACGCGCTGTGCGTGAAGCGCATCCGCGAGCGCGAGCTCGAGGGCATCGATCTCTCGAGCTGGCGCGTCGCCGGCTGCGGCGCCGAGCCGATCCGGCCCGAGACCCTCGAGACGTTCGCGGAGAGCTTCGCAAAGGTCGGCTTCTCGAAGAACGCGCTCCTCCCCTCGTACGGCATGGCGGAGTCGTCGCTCGCGATCTCCTTCACCGAGCTGTCGGAGGGCGTGAAGACCCTCGCGGTCGACGGCGACACGCTCTGGGCCGAGAACGTCGCGAAGGTGATCCCCGAGGACGACGCGCGGGCCATCCGCCTCGTGTCGTGCGGTCCGAAGTTCGCCGATCACGACATCGCGGTCTTCGCCCCCGACGACGCCGAGAGCAAGACGCCGCTCGAAGCCGACCACGTCGGCGAGCTCCGCATCAAGGGCCCGAGCGTGATGAAGGGCTACTGGGAAGACGCCGAGCGCACGCGCGACACGTTCGCCGGCGACTGGCTGAAGACCGGCGACCTTGGCCTCCTCCACGAGGGCCGCGTCTACATATGCGGGCGGTCCAAGGAGGTCATCATCGTGAACGGCCGCAACTACTACCCGCAGGACATCGAGTGGGAGGCGAGCCACGTCGAGGGCGTCCGCAAGGGCAACGTCATCGCGTTCGGGGCGCGTGACAACACCGAGCGTGATCGCGAGCGCGTGGTGGTCGCCTTCGAGGTGCAGGACGCGCCCAAGGGCCTCGGCCCGCACGAGCTCGCGATCGCCCGCCAGCCGCTGGGCGCCCTGGTGCGCAAGGCGGTCCAGGCGGGCATGAACCTCTCGCTCGACGACGTGGTGCCGCTGGCCCCGGGCGTGCTCCCCAAGACCTCCAGCGGCAAGCTGCAGCGCGCGCGCACTCGCGAGCTCTACGAGTCGGGCGAGCTCCTCGGCCGCAAAGGCACGCGCGAGCAGGACCGCATGGGCATCCTGAAGGAGACGGCGAAGAGCCAGCTCTCGTACTTCAAGCTCGCCGTCCTGGGCGGTCGCAAGAAGGACTAGGGCGCTGCGCGCGCAGGCCTCGGCCCCCTGCTGACCGTTGCCGATTGGAACTGTTCTCAGTAAGGTGCGACTTCTGATGACGGTTCGCGCCGATTCCGTGCTCGCCGACCTCAAGCGCGCGGGCCTCAAGCTGACGCCGCAGCGCATCGCCATCGTGCGTGAGCTCGCCGACGACCGGACCCACCCCACCGCCCAGGCGCTGTTCGATCGGCTCCGCCCATCCTTCCCGAAGATGAGCTTCGCCACCGTCTACAACACGCTCGACGCGTTCACCAAGTGCGGCCTCGTGAGGCCGATGGGCGCGCTCAACGGGGGCGGCGGCGTCCGGTTCGATCCCGACACCGAGCCCCATCACCACGCCGTCTGCGACGCCTGCGGCGTCATCCACGACATCCCCATCGTGCGCGTCGACTGCGCGCCTCCGGCGTCCGATCCGACCTCATTTCTCGGCTTCCGCGTCCTGCGGGAGCAGCGCACCTACCGCGGCCTCTGCGCGCGGTGCACCGCGTCACCGGTCTCGTAACTGCCACAAGGAGAGAGCCATGAGCACGAAGCTGAACGGGTCGAAGACCCACCAGAATCTGAAGGATGCCTTCGCGGGCGAGTCGCAGGCGAACCGCCGCTACCTGTACTTTGCACAGGTCGCGGACATCGAGGGGCTCCCCGAGATCGCCGGCAACTTCAAGGAGACCGCGGACGGCGAGACCGGGCACGCGCACGGCCACCTCAAGTACCTCGCCGCGGTCGGCGACCCGGCGACGGGCCTGCCCATCGGCAACTCGGAGAAGAACCTCAAGGCGGCGATCGCCGGTGAGACCCACGAGTACGAGACCATGTACCCCTCGATGGCGAAGAGCGCGCGCGAGGAGGGCTTCGACGACATCGCCGAGTGGTTCGAGACCCTGGCCAAGGCCGAGAAGAGCCACGCGGGCCGCTTCCAGAAGATGCTCGACTCGCTGCAGTGACGTCCGGGCGGGCGGGGAACTTGGCGGACATGCAATGAAGATCAATCCCAAGCCGACTACCCCGCCCGCGCGCAACCCGAACGACGGACGCTACTGGGACGAGCGCGATCTCGAGACGGAGCTCCAGCGCGTCTTCGAGGTCTGCCACTCGTGCCGCATGTGCGTGAACTACTGCGGGAGCTTTCCCGACCTGTTCGCGCGCGTCGATCGCGACATCGAGACCAAGGACGCGAGCGGCGCCGAGCTCCTCGACCTCACCGACTTCACCTCGGTGACGGACCTCTGCTGGCAGTGCAAGCTCTGTTACATCGAGTGCCCCTACACGCCGGACCAGGGACACGAGTGGATGATCGACGTGCCGCGCCTGCTGATGCGCGAGAAGGCCCAGCGCGCGAAGCGCAGCGGCGTCACCATGCAGGACCGCGCGCTCGGTGAGCCGGGCCGTCTGGGCTCGCTGATGTCGGGAGCGCTCGCGCCGATGGCGAACCTCGTCAACGCCTCTTCGCTGATGAAGAAGCTGAACGAGAAGGCGCTCGGCATCTCCAGCAAGTTCCCGGTGCCTACGTTTGCAAAGCAGTCGTTCGAGACCTGGCTGAAGAAGCACGAGGCGCTCGCGACCGCCGGCACCAAGGGGACGGTCGCGATCTTCGCCACCTGCCTCGGCGACTACAACTTCCCCAACCTCGCCGCCGCCACGGTGCGTGTGCTCGAGAACAACGGCTACGCCGTGGTCCGCCCCGATCAGCAGTGCTGCGGCATGCCCAACCTCGACGGCGGCGACATCGACGCCGCCAAGGCCAAGGCCAAGTACAACGTCGCGCAGCTACTCCCGCTGGTGGAGCAGGGCTTCCCGGTGATCGTCCCCGGCCCGACCTGCTCGTACACCATCAAGAAGGAGTGGCCCGAGCTCCTCGGCACGCCCGCAGCCGCGAAGGTCGCCGCCAACACCTTCGAGGCCATGGAGTTCCTCGAGCGACTCCGGCGCGAAAAGACCCTGGTCAAAGACTTCAAGAAAGGCTTCGGGAAGGTCGCCTACCACGCGGCCTGTCACCTCCGCGCGCAGAAGATCGGCACGCCCGGCGCGCGCATCCTCGGCCTCCTCCCCGACACCGAGGTCGACATCGTGGAGAAGTGCTCCGCGGTCGACGGCACCTGGGGAATGAAGGCGCAGTACTACGAGATGGGCCGCAAGTACGCGCAGAAGCTGGCGCGCGGGATCGAGAGCGCCGAGGCCCAGCTCGTCGTCACCGACTGTGCGCTCTCCGCGCTGCGCATCCAGAAGGAGAACGCGGTGACGCCGCTGCATCCCATGGAAGCGCTCGCCGAGGCCTATGGTCTGAGCCTCGAGTAGTCCCTAAATCCGGAGCCACCATGAAGCCAGTGCAGCGCAACGAGGTCCTCGGGCTCGCCGAGTACGAGAGCATTCGCGAGCAGTTCCGCGGCCGCATCATCGCCGAGAAGAAGGCGCGGCGCGTCGCGCTGGGGCCCCAGGCCTCGTGCGTCTTCGAGAGCCACGACACGGCGCTCATGCAGATCCAGGAGATGCTTCGAACCGAGCGCATCACGCGTGAGGCGGCGATCACGCACGAGATCGAGACCTACAACCAGCTCGTCCCCGGCGATCACGAGCTGTCGGCCACGGTCCTGATCGAGGTCGACGACAAGGCGCAGCGCGAGACGTTCCTCTTCGAGGCGAAGGGCCTCGACCGCGCGTTCTCGATCGTGGTCGACGGCGCAGCATGCCCCGGCAAGCACGACCAGGCCCGCGAGCAGCCAGACCGCACCACCGCGGTCCACTACCTGAAGTTCCCGCTGGTGGAGGCGGCGGAGCGCGCGCTCCGCGAGGTGCTCGCCAGGAAGCGCAAGCCCGCCGAGGTCACCGTCGAGCTGGTGGTGGAGCATCCGCGCTACTCCGCGCGCACCTCACTCCCCGCCTCGCTGGTCCTGAGCCTCGCCGAAGACCTCGCGTGATCACCTTCGACCGCGAGGTGGCCTTCGAGGACGTCGACGCGGCGGGCATCGTGTACTTCGCGCGCCTCATCGGCTTCGCGCACGGCGCCCTCGAGCGCCTCTTCGACGATGTACCGGGGGGCTATCGCGCGATCATCGTGAAGCGCGGCATCGGCTTCCCCGCCGTCCACGTGACCACCGATTTTCTCGCCCCGATCCGCTACGGCGACAGCGCGCGCATCGTCGCGACCGTCCGCAAGCTCGGCGCCACGTCGCTACAGGCCCACTTCGCGATGACCCGCACCAGCGACGGCGCCGCCATCGCATCCGCGATGCACGTCCACGTGTGTACGACCCTGGCGACGCTGACGAAGCTCCCCTTCCCCGCCGACCTACGCGCCGCCCTCGAGAGCCACCTGGTCGTGTGACACCCGCGCCGGATCAGGCGCTCTGGCGGTACGGAGTGTCTTCAGGGAGCGGCGCGGCCGCCGGCGGCAACAGCAGATCCTGCGGATCCTTCCCGCTCTTCCGGATGTTCGCGACCACCTTCACCATCACCAGGCCAAAGACGAAGAGCGCGACGCACGACCACTGCGCCGGCGTCAGGCCGCCGAAGCGCGGGTCCGCCTGGTCGACGTCCTTCACGCGAAGGTAGTCCATCGCGAAGCGGACTGGCGCGTAGCAGAGCGCGGTCATCGCCACGTAGCTGCCCGTGGTCAGCTTCCGCCTCCACGTCAGCGCGAGGAGCGACGCGAGGATCACCGTGAACATCATCTCGAGCAGCCCGAGATCGAACTGCGGAGCCGTCCCCCAGCGCAGCTCGAGATCGCCGGTCCCCACGCTGAGGAGCTTCTGCACACGCTCCGGACGGCCGAACGCCACCGCCAGCAGCGTGCCCGGCGCCGCGGCCATGCCTGGGTGATCATGCACCACCGAGCAGCCGCTGCGACCGAATACCCACGCCACGGGGAACACGCTGAGGATGATGTCCGCGAAGGGAAGGATCGGCATCGTGACCTCGCGCCTGCGGAACTTCGGGATGCTGAACCCGAAGAACGGGATGCGCGCGATCGTCACCGCCTCGAAGTACTTCCAGAGCACGATGCCGATGAGCGCGCCCACGAAGCCGCCGAACGAGCTGAGGCCCTCGTAGAGCAGGAAGATCGAGTAGGGCCGCTTCACGAACTCGGGCCAGTGATAGAAGAGCTGGTCGAGCATGTGGCCGCCGAGGAAGCCGGCGATGAGCATCCACGTGATGAACGAGTTGAGCTTGTCGAGATCGAGGCCGCGCGCGCGTGCACGACGGGTCGCGAGCCAGGTCCCGAGGATGACGCCGGTCGCGACCAGCAGCCCGAACGGGTGCAGCGTCAGCGGGCCGATCTTGAGGTCGGGCACGTGAATGAACGGGATCATCGGACGCCCTGCTTTCTAGCAGGTCCCGCAGAACCGCGGATGACGATCGAGTCCTTGCGGCCCGCCCCGCCACCGGGCGTGATCCGCGCCTCCCAGCCCGCGCAGGCGCGGTGATAGAGTTCGTTGTCGACGCGGGAGTCCGGGCACTCGCCGGCCGGGAAGCGGCGCTCCAGCGCGCCCTCCAGGCGGTCCATGGCGTGCACGTGCGCCTCGGTGCGGTCCTCCGCGGACGACGGGTCGAGCTTCACGATCTGGTCGGCCTCCGCCCACATCACGAACATGTCGGCGCCGGTGACGGTACCGCCCGTCACGACGCCGTCGGCCTCGCCGAGCGTGATCTCCAGGGACACGAGGCGCGACTCACGTTCGGGCCGCGTGGGCAGGAGGAAGTACAGATCCTCCTCGCGCTGCGCGGGCACGGCGCCCCACGTGGAGGCGGTGCGGCCCATCATGAGCGTGCGCAGCGCCGGCGGGCCGTTGCCCCGCGGCACGCCGTAGACCTCCTCGTCGAGGAGTACGCCGACGGCGCCGAGGATGGCCTCGCCCACCGCACGCCGCTGCACCGCGGCGGACTCGAGCTTCGCGTCGTCGTAGCGAGACTTGCGCCCGATGTCGCGGAGCTCCGCGTCCTGCATCGTGGAGCCGAGCGCGGTGAGCAGCGCGAGCGCGGCGGCGGCATGCGGACCATCGGGCAGATCAGCGAGGTAGCGGCGCGCTCCCTCCTGCGACCCCTGCGCCTTCTCGAAGTAGCGCGGCTCTTCGTCGTCCCACGCCGCGCGCACCTCGTCGGCGAAGGCGCCGCGCGGATGCTGGTCGAGGTACCGCTTGGCGCGCGCCAGCCGCGTTCCCGGCGCGGACGCGACGCGGAACGCGCGGTAGTCCGCGAGATCGCCCGAGCCAGCGGTGATGGGGCGTAGCGCCGTGCACCCGGTCGCGACGAGCAGCGAGAGCGCGCAGGCCACGCGGCGAGCGCTCATGGCGCCGCGTCCACGGGAATTCCGCCCTCGCCGAACCCCGGCGGGGACTCGGGCGGACCGACGCGGCAGAAGTTGCACTCGCTCGGGCTCGCGGGCGCGAAGTCGTCGACGTACGAAGCGTACGTGTCGCAGCTGGCTGCCGCGACCGCGCGGAGGCAGACCTCGCCGTCGCGGTAGAGCGGCCGGCACGTGTCGGGCAGGACGATCTCGGGTAACGCCTTGGGATCGCACGCGCGCCCGCAACGTGCGGTGCTGACGCCGCATTCCTCGCAACGCTGACAGTCCACGATCTTGCGCGCGTTCTCGTAGCGCTCGTGCTCGACCTCGCTCGCGGTGCGGCCGCAGCCGCCCGTGTCGCCAACGGTCGGGGCCATCAGGAGCACGCCGCACGCGGCGGTGAGTGCGGTAAGCGCGCGCCTCATGGGAGCAACTCATAGGCGATCACGAAGCCGAGCTGGCCGCTCAGCACCGGATACGTCGTCGTCGCCTTGGCGGTGGTGCCGGCGCCGTAGAACACGTCGCCCACCACCTCGGCAGCGACGCCGATCCCTCCCAGAAGGAAGTACGTCGCGCCCACGCCCGCCTCGAGGCCCCAGGTCAGGTCGGGCGTCAGCACCAGCGGCGTACCGGCGCGACCGTAGACCGCGAGCGCGCGCCACCGCCGCCACGCGAGGTACGACGGTGTCATCACCACCTGCCCCACGCCCTTGGCAGCCACCGAGGTGCGGAGCGCCGCGCCGTGCTGGATCTTCAGCGGGTGACCGAGCGTCGCCGCGATCCCGATGTCGACGTACGGCGCGGTGGTGGAGAGGCTCTCGGCGTCGTCGCCGAGCGGCGTGGCGAGGCGATAAGGGTTGTTGAAGCGCAGCCCGCCGCCGAAGAACGACGTGAAGAACAGCTGCACGTAGCCCGGCTTCGTCCCCAGAGGATCGGGCTCGGGCTTCGGCTTCTCGGCCGGCGGAGCGTCGTCGTCGGCGCCGCGCGCGAAGGAGGGCGCCCCGAGCACGATCGCCCCCAGCGCGACCGCGAGACCTCGCGCGAGCAGAGCCCCCCCCATCAGGTCCGGTTCACCCTGACCTTCGGCTTCGCGCCGAGCAGCGCGAGCTGCCCGCAGGCCGCGCTCACGTCGTCGCCTCGGCGCCGCCGGATGAAGCAGGAGTAGCCCGCGTCGCAGAGCACGCGCTGGAACGCGAGCACGCCGGTCATGGCGGTAGGCCCGAGCGTCGAGGCCTCGATCGGGTTCATCGGGATCAGGTTTACCTTCACCGGCAGGCCGCGCAAGAGCCTCGTGAGCTTCTGCGCTTCGGCGATGGTGTCGTTCTTCCCGGCGACCAGCGTGTACTCGATGGTGATGCGGCGACGACGAGGCAACGGGTAGTCGCGCAGCGCCTGCATGAGCACCGCCAGCGGGTACTTCTTGTTGATGGGCATGAGGCGCGAGCGCGTCTCGTCGTCCGCGGCGTGGAGCGAGATGGCGAGGCCGACCTGCCCGCCGAAGTCGGCGCCGAGGCGCGCGATCTCGGGCACGAGCCCGCTCGTCGAGACCGTGACCTTGCGCGTGGAGAGCGCGATCCCATCGGGATGCGTGAGCAGGCGCAGCGCGCGGACCGTCTGCTCGTAGTTGTGGAGCGGCTCACCCATGCCCATGAGCACGACGTTGCGGATGCGCTCGTTGGCGTCGAGCCGCGACCGCCCGACGAGGACCTGCGCGATGATCTCGTCGGCGCGCATGTGGCGCTTGAGCCCGGCGACGCCGCTCGCGCAGAACACGCAGCCCATCGCGCAGCCCACCTGCGTGCTGATGCACTGGGTCACGGGTACGAAGGGCTCTCTCTTCACGAACGCGCTCGTGCTGCTGCTCGCGCTCGCGGCGTCCTCGTCTTCCTCTTCCTCTTCCTCGTCGTCCACCGCCGCAGCGGCGTCGGCATCCTCGAAGACCTCCTCGCCAGGGGGGCCGAACGGAGAGGGCAGCGACGACTTTCCTCCCGTCACCCGCGGGATCAGCACTGTCTCCACGTTCGCGCCGTCATGCATCCCCACGAGCAGCTTCCGCGTGTCGTCGGCGGCGCGCCGCTCGCTGACGATCGAGAGCACCCCGGTGAGACCCTCCGCGGTGAGCCGCTCGCGCAGCGAGACGGGGAGGTCCGTCATCACGCTGGCGTCGGTGACGCCGCGCAGGTGGAGCCACTTGAAGACCTGCTTGCCGTGGAACGATCGCCCGCCGAGCCGCACCGTCTCCGTCGCCCACTCCTCGGGGAAGCGCGCGAGCGGAAGCGTGCTGGGATCGGGGCGGGACGAGAGGGCCACGGTTCGATCCTAGCGCGCCTTCGCGGCGTTCTCGGCCTTCTCGGTCGCCTTGGCCTCTTCCCAGTACGTGTCGAGCACCTCGAGGGGCAGGTTCCGCTCGCCGCCCGCCCCCCAGCCGCCGTGGACCGCCTTCACGCGCGACTCGACGTGCGCGAAGCGCTTCGTGAACTTGTCGATGGTGCGCCGCAGGGCGCCCTCGGCGTCGACCTTCACGTGCCGCGAGAGGTTCACGAGCGCGAAGAGCACGTCGCCCATCTCGTCCTCGATGGCCTGGGCGTCGCCGCTGGCGATGGCCTGGTCGAGCTCGCCGATCTCCTCGGTGACCTTCTCGCGCGAGCCGCGCGCGTCCGGCCAGTCGAAGCCCACGCGCTCCACCTTCTCGCCGATGCGCTGCGCGCGCGTCAGCGCCGGGAGGCTGCGCGGGACGCCGCCCAGAATGCCGCGCTCGCCCTTCTCCCTCGCCTTGATCTTCTCCCAGTTGCGGAGGACCTCGTCGGCGTCCTTCGCGTCGAGGTCGCCGAAGACGTGCGGGTGGCGATGAACCAGCTTCTCCACGATGCCCGTCACCACGTCGTCGATCGCGAACGCCCCCTCGCGACGGCCGAGCTCCGCTTGGAAGACGACCTGCAGGAGCAGATCCCCGAGCTCCTCGCGGATGGCCTTGCGGTCGCCGGAGTCGATCGCGTCAATGACCTCGCAGGCCTCCTCGAGCGCGTACTTGCGCAGGGTCTCGAACGACTGCTCGCGATCCCAAGGGCAACCGTCGGGCGCGAGGAGCCGCTGCATCACCGCGACGAGACGCGTGATCGTCGAGCCGTCCTGCTGCGGGAGGGCTGGCACGGGCCGGGGGACGTCCTCGTCGAAGCGCGGGAGCGGGGCCATGGACACGGGGCTTAGCATGGGAGCCGAGGCGAGATAAGCACCGCTTAAGCGCGGCTTTCCCGGGCGCGGTGATACACTTTCGAGAGATGGCCGAGACCGGGAAAGAGCCGGGAACGAGCTTTCGCCGGAAGCTCGTCTTCCTGGTGGCGGTTCTGGTCCTCGGGCTCGCGTATCTGCTGCGCGGCGTCCTCGTTCCGCTCTTCCTCGCGTTCCTGCTCGCGTACGCGCTCGACCCGTTCGTCGATCGCCTCGAGGCGATGCACGTGCCGCGGCCGCTCGGCGCGATCCTCGTCATGCTCGGCATCGCGGGGCTCGTCATCACCGTGCTCATCTATGCGATCCCGCTCTTCGTCGATGAGGTGCGCGAGGCCTCGAGCGCCATCCCCGAGCAGATCCACGCGCTCCAGTCGCGCGTCGAGCCGTGGTTCGCGACCACCCTCCACGTGAAGCTGCCGCACACCATCGCCGACCTCGAGAAGGAGGCGACCGAGCGCTTCCAGTCCGGCGGCGCCTACGAGAATGCGCGCACGTTCCTCTTCGGGACCATCGGTTACGTGGGCGTTGCGCTCTCGGCGCTGATCGTGCCGGTGTTCGCGCTCTACCTGCTCATCGACTTCGATCGCATCGTGGCGCGCGTCGGGCAGCTCGTGCCGCGGCGCTGGTCCGCGCCCATCGGGGACGTCGCGCAGCAGATCCACAAGACCCTCAGCGGGTACGTGCGCGGCCAGCTCACCGCGAACATCGTGCTGGCAGCGCTCTACGCGACCGGCCTGCGCATGGTCGACATCCGCCTCGCCGTGCTCATCGGCGTCCTCACCGGGATGCTCGCGTTCGTGCCCTACGTGGGCTTCGCGGTCGGGCTACTCCTGGCGATGTCGATGGCGATCCTCGACTGGCAAGGAGCAGGGACGCTGGTGGGCGTCGTCGCGGTGATGGTCGGCGTGCAGGTCATCGACGCGATGGTGATCACGCCGCGCATCGTCGGGCGCTCGGTCGGCCTCGCGCCGCTCGAGGTCATCCTGACCATGATGGCGGCCGGCTCGCTCTTTGGCTTCCTGGGCGTGCTCCTCGCGGTGCCCCTGGGCGCGGTCGCGAAGATCCTCGTGCAGCGCGCGGTGAAGGCCTACCTCGCCTCGGAGTTCTACAGCCGCTCGGGCGCGCGCCCGGAGCTGGCGCTCGCGAGCGCGACCGTCTCGAGTCCGCCGACCCCGATCCGTTCCGAGCCGCCGCCACGCGCGGCGCCCGCCGCCGTCACAGCCAAGAGCAAGGCCTAGAACACCGAACAGGTTGATTCGGTCGGCTTTTCGGCGATTTGCGTCGCATCGCATCGCTAGCTCCTCCTCGGATAGCAGCAGTAAGCGTCGTCGTCGCGCCTCGCGCTGTTCGCAACTCGGCGAAAGTCCTCGGTCATCAACCTGTTCGGTGTTCTCGCTCACCCGAGCAGGTAGCGCTCGCCGCTGTCGCACAGGATCGTGACCACGGGCCCCTTCACGCGGCCGGCGATCTCGCATGCGACGTGAACGTTCGCTCCGGACGAAGGCCCGACGAGGAACCCCTCCTCGCGCGCGAGGCGCCGCGCCATCTTCTCCGCGGTCAGATCGGAGACCGCGAACACCTCGTCGATCATCGCGCGATCGAACACCTTGGGGACGAAGCCGGCGCCGATACCCTGAATGGCGTGGAGGCCCGCCTCTCCGCCGGAGAGGACCGCGCTGCGCGCCGGCTCGACGGCGACCACGAGCACCTCGGGTCGCTGGCTCTTCAAGACGCGTCCCACGCCGGTGAGCGTCCCGCCCGTCCCCACGCCCGCGACGAATGCCGCGAGATCCGGCACCTGCTCCAGGAGCTCACGCGCGGTCGTCCGGGCATGCACGTCGGGGTTCGCGGCGTTCTCGAACTGCCGCGGCATGAACGCACGAGGGGTGCGCCGCGCGATGGCCTCGCTCTCGGCCACGGCCCCGGTCATCCCATCGTCGGCGCTGGTGATGACCACCTCCGCGCCGTAGGCGGTGAGGATGCGGCGCCGCTCGACGCTCATGTCGTCGGGCATGACCAGGATGCAGCGGTAACCGCGGACCGCCGCGATCATGGCGAGCGCGATCCCGGTGTTGCCGCTCGTCGCCTCGACGAGCACGCTACCCGCGCCCACCTGCCCGCTCTGCTCCGCCGCCTCGACCATCGCCAACGCGGGACGGTCCTTCACGCTACCGCTCGGGTTCTGGGCCTCGATCTTCGCGAGGACACGCGTGCCCGCAGGCGCGATCCGCCGGAGCTCGACGACCGGCGTATCGCCGATGAGATCGAGCACGCTGCCCCGGACCTTCGGCTTCTCGCTCATTCCGCGATGGTAACGCGATTCAGGCGTCGCGTTCGCCGACCACGCTTGCGGCGAGGTACGCGCGAAGCGCGTCCTGGGTGCCGTGGCGGGCGAGCCCCACCATCATCTTCGCAAGCGCCGCCTCGACCGTCATGTCGCCAGCGGAGATCGCGCCCGCCGCCTGCGCGGCCGCGCCGCCCTCGTATTGCCCGAGCTCCACGAACGCCTTGAGGCACTGGGAGACGACCATCACCGGCACGTTCCGCTCGCGCGCCTCCTCCAGCGCAGGAATGAGCGAGCCGCCGAGGTTCGGGAGATTCCCGGTGCCGTAAGCCTCGAGCACGAGGCCCTTCACGCCGGCGCGGATCGCGCCTCGCACGAGGCGGGGGTCAAGCCCGGGGAAGATGCGGACCGCGAGGACGCTTGGCTCGAGCCGGTCGTCGAAGGGCGCGAGCGGCGCCGCGGGGAGGACGTGCGAGCCGATCTCGATGCCGATGCCGAGCTCGACGAGCGGCGCCAGGTTCGGCGAGTCGAAGGCGCGGAAGCCCCAGGCGTCGCGCTTGGTGGCGCGCGCTCCGCGGAGGGCGCGGGCACCGGAGGCGATGCTGACCTCGGGCACGGCCAGCGTGGCCACGAGCGAGGCGTCGATGAGGTTCTGCCGCGCGTCGGTCCGCACGTCGACCAGCGGCTTCTGCGAGCCCGTGAGCACGACGGGCTTCGGGAGCGGCCCGAGGATCATGGCCAGCGCGCTGGCGGTGTACGCCATGGTGTCGGTGCCGTGCACGATGACGATGCCGTCGTAGCTCGGGATCTGCGCGTGCACCTCGCGCGCGAGCGTAATCCAGTCGGCGGGCTGCATGTTCGCCGAGTCCATGTGGAACAGGAGCCGCGTGTCGAAGTCGGCGAGGCGCGCCAGGCTGGGGATCTCGGCGACGAGGTCGCGGCCCGCC
>JAYTBL010000599.1:0-9078 GCA_043736975.1 Polyangiaceae bacterium | reverse complement strand
GTTTGATCCACGCCTGGGTGGGGACGGTCCACTCGCCCTCGCCCATCAAGTCGATGTGGAAGACGCCCGAGGCCGGCGAAGGGGAGTGGACGGTCCCGACCCAGCCCTGGATCAAGAAGACGCCCACGCCGCCCGGTGGCGAGGCTCCGCCGTCGATGTTCTACCGCGCGTTCGTGCGGCCCGACGAGGAGCGCCCTTACGCGAAGGTCATCCTCATCGCGATGGACATGCGCCAGCTCGACCTCGAGATGGAGGCGGGCAACGAGGACCCGAAGCCGCTCACCGGTCCGCCCGGTGCCGGCCGCATTCCTCGCGACCCCGCCGTCTACACGAAGATCGCCGCGGCCTTCAACGGTGGCTTCAAGACCGAGCACGGCAGCTACGGCATGATGCTCAACCGGCGCGTGCTCCTGCCTCCGGTGGCGGGTACGGCGACGGTCATCATCACGAAGGACAAGCGCTACGGGCTCGGCACCTGGGGCTCGAACAAGGACATCGGCGGCATCCAGGACATCGAGAACAGCGAGATCGTCTCGTTCCGGCAGAACCTCGATCCGCTCGTCGACAACGACAAGGTCAACCCCAGCGGGCGAGCCCAGTGGGGCTTCACGCTGCCCGGCACCACGATGCAGACCGAGCGCTCCGGCCTCTGCGTCACCAACGCCGGCCATCTCCTCTACGCCTGGGGGGACGACGTCAGCGCCACCACGCTCGGCAAGGCCATGAAGATGGCGTCGTGCGTCTACGGCATGCACCTCGACATGAACCCGCACCACACCGGGTTCATCTTCACGAACATCACCGAGCTGAAGGGGAGAAATTACAAGTCCGAGCTCCTCGACAAGCAGATGGAGATCGATACGGCGCGGTACATCGAGTACGCGCCCAAGGACTTCTTCTACATGACGCTCCACGACCCGACGCCGCCGGCGCTGGAGGGCAGCGAACGCGCGTGGGAGCCCGATCCCGGCGTGCAACCGGCGCCCGCGTGGATGGCGGGGCTATGGCACACGATGGCGGGCCCGGTCGACGTGCTCGAGATCGAGCCCGCGCGCGCGAGCTTCCGCATCCGCGCCGGGACGAAGGAGCCAGGCGCCCGCGCCAGCCAGCTCGCCGAGGACGACGCGCATCGGGTGCTCTTCGCGCTCACGCTCGGGACGTCCGACGCCAAACGTCTGCGCGGCCTCGCCACCGACGGCCGCATCGCGCTCCCCATGAGCAGCACCGAGCACGCGGCGGCGCTGGTGGCGAACGAGGAGGGACAGATCGCGATCGTCCCGGCCCGCACGCTGTCGTCCGTTCCGGCGAAGACCGATGCCGTCGAGCTCCCGCTGCTGCTGGAGGACGGCAAGGTCGTGGGCGGCCAGGCGCGCGCGCGCGCCGCGCTCGGCCTCACGCCCGCCGGTCGCGTGTACCTCGCACGCACCGAGGGCGAGTCGAGCGTGGAGGGGCTGGCCGAGGTCCTGAAACATGCAGGATGCACGCAAGCGGTGGTGCTGGATCGCGGCGACGGCACGGCCGGGCAGCTCTCCCGCGCGGGCACGGCGACGCCGCCGCGCTCGCGCTACGAGGACTCGACGCTGTACGCGATGGGCAAGCCGCTGCTGCCGCGCGGCTTCCGCTTCGAATCGATGCACCCGGTCGAGCCGCCGCCCGCGAAGAAGAAGTAGGCCTCTCAGTTTTCGCCGCTGTCGGGGGCGGGCGACGTGACGCCCGGGGCGGCGGGCATCGTCGGCACCGCAGGCGCCTCGCTCGGCGTGGTCGGCGCGTCGGTCGCGGGCTTCGCTTCGTCCTGCACGTCGCTCGTGCCCTCGTCGGCCTCGGCGTTGGGCGCGTTGTAGCGCGGCGCCTCGCCCGGCTTCGAGTAGTCGATCCAGAACGCGCTCTGCTCGCGCACGTCCATGTGCACGAACACGCTGTTCGGGTAGTAGCCGCAGCCCACGTTCTTCAGCGTGCGGCAGAAGTCGCGCACCGCCTCGTTGGGCACGCCGGCCACGCGAAAGTCCACCGCCTTGCCATGCATGTGGTTCGAGTGCGGGTTGAACTGCGTCGGCGTGAAGGGGCGGAACCCGCTGACCACCTCGAGCTTGCGGCTACCGAAGTGGTTCGACACCACGCCCAGCAGCGCCACCAGGCGCGGCTCGATCGGGTGCGCCAGGCCTGCGGGCGAGCGCATCATCTTCTCGAAGGTCTTGAGCGCGGTGGGGGAGACGCGCCCGCGCTTGTCGCCGACGGGGATGTCGAAGTTCTCGGTGGTCGCGATGCGGTGCACGTGGATGACGCCGGGCGTCTTCGCCTTCATCGCGAACGTCGTGGTCTCGCGGCCATTCGTGGTGCCGACCTTCGCGACCTTCTCGCCCTTCTTCGATGGGCCTGCCGCGCTGGCCGCGGCGCGGTCATCCACCTTGTTCGGCGTGTGATCGACGACGACGCCCTTCGACTTCGAGGCGTCGGCCTTGGAATCCTTCACGCCCGGGATCGTCAGCACGTCACCGACGTGGAGCCGCTTGACGTTCTTCAGGTGGTTGGCGTCAACGACGGCCTTGCTCGTCACGTGGTAGCGATTCGCGATGGCCTCGATGGTCTGCCCGCGCCCGATCGTGTGCTGCACGTCGGCGTGGGCGAGGCCGGGGGCGGAGAGAAGGGCGAGAACGGAAAAGACGAACGGGCCGAGGGCGAAGGACGAACGGGCTGCCATCAGCCCCCTCATTACTCGATCTCTGGCGGGTGACAACCCGCACGCTCCGGCTTCGATAAGTCCCCGCCGCTGCTGGGGGTGCGGGGTAGGTGAATCAGCGCCGATCGGAGCACTCCGGGCTGCAATCGACACGAGAACGCACCGACTTTTTGACGTGCAGGCGCGCTGACTGTCACACTTTGTAGCGCAATGCTCGGCGAAGGTAAAAACCTGGTCGGAGTCGATATCGGCGCGAGTGCCATCAAGGTGGTGCAGCTGAAGGAGGCCCGGAAAAAGCTCCAGGTGGTCCGGTACGGCTTCGCGCCACTACCGCCTCAATCCATCATCGATGGTCACGTCATGAACTCCGGCGCCGTCGTCGAGAGCCTCATGCGGATCTTCCACGACTCGAAGATCACCCAGAAGGACGTGGCCATCGGGGTCTACGGCCAGTCGGTGATCGTCCGGAAGATCACGGTGCCCATGATGACCAACGACGAGCTGGAGGAGCAGATCGGCTGGGAAGCCGAGCAGCACATCCCGTTCGACATCAAGGTCATGTCGATCGACTACGAGGTCCTGCGCCGGCGCCCGGACGCCGGGCAGATGGACCTCCTGCTGGTCGCCGCGAAGAAGGACGAGATCAACGACTACGCCGCCATCGTCCGCGAGGCGAAGCTGAAGCCGGTGATCGTCGACATCAACGCGTTCACCATCCAGAACATCTTCGAGTACCAGCACGGCCTCCCCGAGGACGGCACCATCGCCCTCCTGAACGTGGGCGCGGCCGTGTCCTCGCTGAACATCGTGTCGAAGGGCGTCTCCGCGTTCACCCGCGAGATCACGAACGCCGGCAACTCGATCACCGAGGAGATCCAGAAGCAGTGCAATGTCCCGTTCGAGCAGGCCGAGGCCTACAAGTGCGGCGGCGGCCCGACCGACATCGTTCCCCAGGAAGTGCACCAGATCATCCAGAGCGCCTGTGACGGGCTCGCGGGCGAGATCCAGCGCAGCCTCGACTTCTACCTCGCCACCAGCGGCGAGTCCGAGATCAGCCGCATCTTCGTCTCCGGCGGCAGCGCGTATCTCGCGCCGCTCTGCCAGTCGATCGAGAAGCGCGCGCACGTGCCCGTGCAGGTCTTCGACCCCATGGCCAACCTCACTGCCGACACGAAGTACGTGAACGAGCAGGACATGCGTGTGCGCGCCGCGCAGCTCGTCGTCGCGCTCGGACTCAGCCTGCGCCAGGACAAGGAGCGCCGCTCGTGATTCGCATCAATCTGATGCCGCAGAAGCGGCCGATGCGCCGCCGTGGTGAAGCCGCGGGGGCCGACGCTCCGTCGGGAGGCGAGAGCCAGGCGTGGCTCGCCGTCGTCCTCGGCGCCGTGCTGCTCGAGGTGATTGTCCTGCTCTTCGTCTACAAGACGAAGCAGGACCAGCTCACCACGGTGCAGAAGCACAACCAGGAGCTGACGGCGAACGTGGACGCCATCAAGCGCGAGATCTCGAACCACGCCGAGATCAAGTCGCAGCTGAAGGAGCTCCGCGACCGCGAAGAGGCGATCCAGAAGCTGCAGAGCGCACGGACCGGTCCCACCGCGACGATGCTCGAGCTCTCGCGCATCATGACGCCGGGTCGCGGCCCCACCGTCGATCGCGACAAGCTGGAGCAGCTGAAGCGCGACAACCCCAGCTCCGTGCCCAATCCCAACTGGGACGCGCGGCGACTCTGGCTCATGTCCTACAAGGAGGCGGACCGCACGGTGCGCCTGGGCGGGCTGGCGCGCGACGGCGAGGACGTCTCGGAGTTCCTCCGCCGCCTCTCGCTGAGCGACTACTTCTACGACGTGAAGCTGCTGCCGGCCACGAAGACCGTCGACCCGATCTCGAAGCTCGAGCTGGTCAAGTACGAGATGAGCGCGAAGGTGAGGTACTAGATGGCATCGCTGAGCCTCAACCGGCTACCGATCGCGGGAAAGATCGGCGTCGGCGCCCTGCTCGTCTCGCTGCTGGGCGTCGCCTACTACGTGCTTCTCCACACCGACGTCGCGGCGCGCATCGACCGCGAGAAGCACAACACCGGCGAGCTCGAGGCCGAGCTCTCGCGCCAGAAGCAGTCGCAGGCGAGCTACTTCGCCGATCGCGACGAGCTTGCGATGCGTCAGCAGAAGCAGCGCGAGCTGAACAAGGTGCTGCCGACCGACACCGAGGCCGCGACCTTCCTCTCCGCCATCCAGGCGGTGTCGAACATCAGCGGCATCGACCTCAAGGCGTGGACGCCCCTCGAGGAGGTGCCCCAGGCCTTCTTCGCGAAGGTGCCGATGCGCCTGCAGATCACCGGCCGGTTCCACCAGATCGCGAAGTTCATCTACGAGGTCGGCAAGCAGGACCGCATCATCAACATGGAGAACCTCGAGCTCGGTGACCCGAAGGTCGAGGGCGAGGACGTCGTGCTGAAGGCGAGCTGCCTCGCCACCACGTTCCACCTGACGAAGAAGGCGCCGCCGCCGGCGCCAGGCGCGCCGGCGGTGCCTGCTGCCCCGGGGCAGAAGTGATGCTCATGCGAACCACACCGCTCGCGCTCGCGTGCGCAATGACGCTCGTCTTGGGCTGCAGTCCGGAGAAGGCGCTGCAGGTCGCGAACACCGGCTCGACGACCGCCGCGCCCCCGACCAGCGCCGCGCCCGCGGCCACCACCGCGCTCGCGCCGCCGCCCATCGCTCGGATGGACTTCGCGGAGAACGACTTCGTCGAGAGCGACCGCAACCGCGATCCGTTCCGCACCTACGTCGCGACCTTCGCGCCGCCGGAGCGCCAGCGCGTCACGCAGAACCAGCGCCCAGTGGTGCTCCCCCAGTTCTCGATCGACGAGCTCAAGCTCGTGGCCATCGTTACCGGCGGTGACTATCCGCGCGCGATGGTGGTGGACCCGGGCGGCAAGGGCTGGGTGCTCAAGCGCGGCGACTTCGTGGGTCGCCCCGAGGTCGTCCACATCGGCGGCGCCAACGGCGCCGACTACCAGCTGAACTGGCGCGTCGACAAGGTCCGCGATGGCGATCTCGTCTTCCTCCGTGAGGACCCGGCGCAGCCGGGCATTCCCCCGGCGACGCGCGTGGTGACGCTGCACCCCGAGCAGGATCAGAAGGAAAAGATCGACTGATCTGCCTCGAAAGTAGCTGACTCAGAGGCCCGCGAAGCTCCGTCTTCGCGGGTTTCTTCGTTTGTGGCCAAGGTTTCTTAAGCCACAAATTGGGATCAATGGAGGCGTGCGACCTACCGTTGCCGTCGCGAGGTCGTGCGTGACACGAACGACGACGCCGCGAGGAGACGCCGTATGAGGGGCTTGCTTCACAAGAGGGTTCTGTCAGTGCTCGGCGCCAGCGCGATCGTGCTGTCAGCCACGCTCAGCTGGGCCGACGGGACACCGAACCACGTCCGCGACGTCAAGATCCGCCAGGCGGATGCCGCGACCGGCGTGACCGAGATCGAGGTGGTGGGAACGACCGCACCCGTCTTCAACGTTCGCGTCGAGGGAGGCGGCAAGCGCCTGCTCGTCGACATCTCGAACGCCGACGTGGCGGGCGTCAAGGACGCCATCACCGCGCAGGTCGGGGTCGTCGGCGGCGTGCTCACGCAGGCCTTCAAGACGGAGCAGGGGATGATGACCCGGCTCTCGGTCAGCCTGGTCAAGCAGGCCACCTACCGCGTGCGCGCCGAAGGCACGTCGCTCAAGGTGACGCTGACCCCGGCCGCCACCACCGCCGCCGCCACCGCCGCCGACGTGAAGGCCAGCGCCCTCACCGACCCGGCGGCGACCGAGCTCAGCGACGTGCGCTTCGAGAAGGGCAAGGGCGGCGCCGACCGCGTGCTCATCACCACCACCGGCGTGCCCGCGTACTCGCTGGGCACGAGCCCCGGCGGACGCGTGCGCCTCGAGCTGAAGAAGACGCAGCTCCCCAAGGCGCTCGCGAAGACGATGGACCTGGCCTCGCAGCGCAGCCCGCTCAAGTCGGTCAGCACCGTGTACGACGCGTCCAGCGAGTCGACCATCATCGAGATCGACCGCGAGGGCATGGCCCAGGGCTCGATCTCGGTCGAGGGCAACTCGATCATCTGGTCGTTCGACGTCGCGAAGCTCGGCGCCATGGGCGGCAACGCGCCGGCCCGCAAGAGCGTCACCGTGGCGCGCGAGCGCGTCGAGAACGGCGGCCCCAAGATCGAGACGTCCATCCGCGGCGACGACGTGAAGATCGAGGTCGACGGTCAGGCCAGCGAGACCGCTGGCTTCGCCTCGACGGTCAACGCCCAGGCCGGTCGCTTCAGCGGCCGCCGCATCGACCTCGACCTCAAGGACTCGCCGGTCCACGAGGTGCTCCGGCTCTTCGCCGACGTCGGCAAGGTCAACATCGTCACCTCGGACGCCGTCAGCGGCAACGTGACGATCAAGATGCGCAACGTCGCCTGGGATCAGGCCCTCGAGACGGTGCTCCAGGCCAAGGGCCTCGGCATGGTCCGCACCGGCAACATGATCCGCGTCGCGCCCCTCGCCGATCTCAACAAGGAGCGCGAGCTCACCATCGCGCGGCGCAAGAGCGAGCTCCAGCTCGCCCCGGTGGAGACGCGCCTCATCCCCGTCTCCTACGCCGAGGCGAAGGAGCTCCAGGACCGGGCAAAAGATTTGCTTTCGCCACGCGGATCGATCGCCGTCGACGAGCGCACCAACGTCATCGTCGCCCGCGACGTGGCCGGTAACCTCAACCAGATCGAAGAGCTCGTCCACTCGCTCGACACGCAGACGCCGCAGGTCCTGATCGAGGCGCGCATCGTCGAGGCCACGAGCCGCTACCTCCGCGACGTCGGCATCCAGTGGGGCGGCGACGCCACCCTCAGCGCCGCGACGGGTAACCCCACCGGCATCGCGTTCCCCTCGTCGATCGGCGTCGTCGGCGGCGCCAGCGATCAGCAGACGCCGACCGCCGGCCTCTCGCCCTTCTCCAACTCGGTCTCGACGCCGAACTTCGCCGTCAACCTCCCGGCCACGGTCGGCACCGGAGCCGGCGGCGCGATCGGCTTCAACCTCGGCTCGATCAACAACACGGTCAACCTCGCGGTCCGCCTCTCCGCCGCCGAGTCGACCGGCATGCTGCGGATCATCTCGAGCCCGCGCATCCTCACGCTCGACAACCGCGAGGCCCGCATCAGCCAGGGCACGTTGATCCCGTTCTCGCAGATCAGCGCGCAGGGCGTCCAGACCACGTTCCAGGAGGCCAAGCTCCAGCTCCTCGTGCGGCCCCACGTCACGTCCGACGGCAGCGTCGCCATGCACGTGAAGATCAACCGCGACGAGCCGGACTTCAACCAGACCTCGGCCCGCGGCGATCCGACGATCCTCAAGCGCGAGGCCGAGACCGATCTCCTGATCATGGACGGTCACACCGCGGTCATCGGCGGCATCTTCACCCGCAACACCGGCCGCAACCTCGATCAGATCCCTCTGCTCGGCGACATCCCGATCCTCGGCGTGCTCTTCCAGCGCCGCCGCGCCAGCGACAGCCGCAGCGAGCTCGTCATCTTCCTCACGCCTCGCATCGTCAACCGGGCCGAGGCGCTCGGGAAATAGTCCTCCGGAATTTCGCCTGGATGCGCGGCTCGGTGTAGGAACCGCGCATGAACAGGAAGCGTCAGGGCGGCAAGCTCCTCACGGCTCTGGCCCTCGGGCTCGCCGCGCTCGCGTCCTGCGCCGGCGCGGCGCCTGCGAGCGGGCCCGCGCCGCAGGTGGAGCCGCTCACCGGCGCGCCTGACGAGGCCGCGAAGAGCGTGGACCGCGACCAGCGCGACCGAGGCGCTGACGCGGGACCCCCTCCGGATGCAGGCCCGGGCGCCACGCCGCGCTGTCCTCACGGCGAGCTCGTCGATCCGCACCGCGGCTTCGTCCGCTGCCTCGCCCCCGACGAGCGCGGCGCCGACTGGCTCCCTCCGGCGCCTCAGCCCGCGCCGCCACAGGGAGCCGACGCGCCCGACATCGCGCCCAAGGAGCCCGCGCCTGCCGCGCCCGCCGTGCCCGCCGGCCCGCCTCCGCTCGTCGACATCGGCGCGCCCAGGTTCGAGAACGGCGAGGTGCCGCGCGTGGAGAAGGCGCTGACCAAGGCCGCGAACGACATCGCCAGGTGCGTCGCCGAGCACGGCGGGCTCACCGCCGCGACAGGGACGCTCAAGGTTCAGTTCCTCGTCCGCAACCGCGGCCGCGCCGAGGGCGTGGAGATCCTCAGCGCCAAGGGCGTCGGCCCCGACGCCGCGGCGTGCGTCCGCGTCCTCCTCAAGAACAAACCGATCGGGCCTCCGAGCGCCGATCCGGTGGGCGTCACCGTCATGATCTCCCTGAAACCGCCGACGAAATAGCG
>JAYTBL010000598.1:0-3739 GCA_043736975.1 Polyangiaceae bacterium | reverse complement strand
CACGTCCGCCGTCCGGATCATCGATCATGGCCCGGTGGACGGAGGCCCGTACCGCTCCGGATGACGGGTGACCGCGATCAGCGACCCGACCGCCGCCGCTGACGCCGGCGCGCCGCCACCACGATCGCCCCGATCCCCGCGAGCCACGCCGCGGTGGTCGCGCCGTCGCCCGCCTCCGTCACCGAGCAGCCGAGGCAGCCCTTCTTTGCGACCGTCCCGTCGGGACCCATCGACGCCGGGCCTTTCGCGGCGCTCCACTGGTAGCCGATCTCCGGGATGTCCTGCTTCACGTAGCTCGCGAGATCCGCCTTGGTGTGCGGCGCCAGCCCGAGCTTGGCCGCGGCCTTGGGCGGCGGCCTGCCTTCCCCGTTGCCGCCGGGCGGTCCGCCCCACACGCCGCGGCGCGGCTCCTTGCAGTCGATCGGGCCCGTCCAGGCGTGGCGCACCGCGTAGCGCGCCTGGAAGTTGTTGAAGCCGCTCGGCACCGCGCCGTGCTCCAGCTTCCCGCCCTCGCCCATCATCTCGCGGCCGCCCACGATCGCCGGCGCCGCCTTGAAGGCCAGGTCCTCGCCCAGCGACTCCTTCGTGTAGCGCACGTGCAGTCGCGTGAGCACCAGCTGTCCGCCCTGGAACGGATTGAACCGCCGGCCGCCCATCGGCGGCGACGACGGCCTCACGGTCGGCGCGCCCGGCCCCGGCGTCGGCCGCTTCACGATCCCGGTCCCGGGCGGGCTCGGAGGCGGGGTCGGTTGCTGCTGCTGCTGCTGCGCGAGCGTCGAGGGCAGCACGTCGAGGCCGAGGGTGGAGAGATCGCCGTAGTCCATGGGCGGGCCGGGGCACGGGTCGCAGGAGGTCGGCTCCCACGCGTACTCGGTCACCACCGCCTTGGGGTTCTTCTCGATCGTGCGGTCGAAGAGCGTCGTGTAGAACGTCCCGAACTTGTCGGACGCCGCCTCGCTCACGTCGAGGTTGGTGGGGATGGTCACGTTCGGGTAGTTCGCGACCTCGTAGCGCGTGCCGCGTCCCAGGATGTGCACGATCAGATCCTGCGTGCCGCTCGAGTTGATGAGGCCGAGCCGCACCGGGAGCTTGAACTCCTCGCTGTCGTAGTGGAACCGGATCGGCGACAGCTGGGCCTGGCCGTCCTGGAACTGCACCTTGCTCACGTCCACCTTGGCCACGAAGAACTTCGAGCCGCTCGCGACGTAGGGCCGGAAGTAGGGCTCGCCGCCCTCGGGGATGTTGTAGCCCTCGCGGTGCAGCCAGGTGTCGAGGCCGCCCGAGTCGAGCGCGCTCAGGATCACGATCTGGTACTCGCCGACCGTGAACTGCGCCTCGATCTTCACCCCGAGGTCCTCACCCCCCTTCGCCTCCACTCGTGAGGCCGCCATCGGCGCGGCCCGCGCCCCGAAGGCGATCCCGCTCGGGGGCTGCGGCAACGCGCAGGGATCCTGCTCCCAGTACTCGACGAGGCGCGGTGAGGCGAGCTGGTCGAGGTGGTCGAAGATCTCGCGCTTCAGCGTCCTGACGTTCTCCTCCTGGAGAACGACCGGCACCGGCACCACCATCGCGAACTTCTCGGGCGGGCCTTTGTATGCATTCTGCATCGAGAGCACGGTGCGCGTACCCTCGCGCATCAGGACCACCATGGTCGCGTCGTTGAAGAGCTTCGCGCCCGCGCCCCCCACGTAGAAGCCGCAGAACGCGCCGGCCGGCGTGGGCTCCAGCAGCGTCGCGGTGAAGGCGACGCCGGCGACAGCGAACGCGGCGAGCGAGAGGAGGCGGCGGTTCATGGAGCGAGAGGAGACCCCCATGCGGCGCTGTCGTCAACCGCCGGTACGGGTATACGTAGCCTCTCGATGCGTGCCTCCGTGGTCGCCGCTGCCCTCGCCATCCTGCTCGGCGCCGCCCACGCGCAGGCCGAGTCGCCGCGACGGGGCGCGCGCCTCACCTGGGCACGCGGCGCGGGCGCGGAGCGGTGCGTCGGCCTGCTCGGCCTCCAGGAGGACGTGAAGGCGCGGCTCGGGTACGACCCGTTCGTGATGCCCAGCGAGCTCGCCATCGAGGGCGTGATCGTGCGCGGCGCGAAGGGCTACCGCGCGGAGCTCGTGATCCGCGATGCCGCCGATCGGCCGCTCGGGACGCGCCAGCTCGCGAGCGCGGAGGCCGAGTGCCGATCGCTCGGCGAGGCGGTCGCGGTGGCGATCACCGTCGCCATCGACCCCGAGGCGACGGGCGTGGCGACGCCGCTGGTCGAGGAGGTGCCGAGCCCCAGCGCGCCTGCGCCGAGGCCGCTCCCGGTGCCGCCTCCTCCGTCTCCCGCCGCACCTCACGGTCAGGCCACGCTCGGGGGCGGCGCGGGCGTGGGCCTCGTGCCCGGCGTGGCGCCGCTGGTGTCGCTGCGCGTGCGCGCGAACGTCGGCGAGCGCCTCGAGCTGGGCGTGAGCGCGCACTTCCTGCCCGAGTCGCAGCAGGAGGGCATCGGCTACGCGCTGACGAGCGGCGCGCTCGAGGGGTGCTTGGTCCCGTGGATCTCCACGCGCTGGCTGCGCTGGTGCGGAGAGGCGCACCTCGGCGCGTTCCAGGTCTTCGTGCACGCCGCGGAGCTCACGCCGGTCGAGGTCGGCATGTTCCCGTGGGCGGGCCTCGGCACGGGCCCCGCGCTCTCGCTGCCCCTCGCCGGACCGATCCACCTCGACGTTGCGATCTCCGCCCTCGTCCCCCTCGTGCGCCGCCAGGCCCTCGTGCGCGGGCAGAGCGACCCGGTCTGGGAGCAGAGCGTGGTCACGGGGCGCGCCGATCTCGGCCTCGGCGCGCGCTTTTGACGATTTCTTCGGCCCCCGCAAATGGGACGATGCCCGCGCCGACATCCACGGCTGCCACGCCTCTCGATCGCCGAGCGTCTCCCTGAACTCCGAGCCTGGAAGCCTTCGTGAAATCTTCGAGCACCATGCCGATTTCGTCTGGCGCGTGCTCGCGCGGGCGGGCGTGCGCGAGGCCGACCTCGGCGACGCGACGCAGGAGGTCTTCATGGTCGTCTCCCAGAAGCTCGAGCAGCGGGAGCCCGGAACGAAGGTGACGACCTGGCTGTACGGCATCGCGATCCGCGTCGGCGCGAACCACCGGCGAAAGGTGCAGCGCAAGCGCGAGGACTTCGCGGAGCACGCGCTCGACGACGCCACCGACGACGCCCAGCACGATCCCGAGCAGATCGCCCTGCGCGCCGAGGGCCGCGTGCAGCTCGCGCGCGCGCTGGAGGAGCTCACCCCCGATCAGCGCATCGTGTTCGAGATGTTCGAGCTCGAGGAGATGACCTGCCCCGCCATCGCCGAGACCCTCGGCATCCCGCTCGGCACCGCGTACACGCGCCTCCGCGCCGCGCGCGCCGCCTTCGCCGCACGCGCCGAGCTCCTGGCTGCGGGAGGTGACGCATGAGCGACGATCCCGTTCGCTGGAAGGACGCGACCGACCCCGCCGACGCGCCGAAGGCCGCGCGCGCGCTCCTCCGCCGCGAGGGCCCGGTTCCGAAGATGCCCGCAGCCCTGCGCGCAGCGCTCGTGACGCAGCTCGCGCTCCCGCCTGCGACTGCGCCTCCTGCGACTGCGCCTCCTGCAGCAGCGCTGGGCGGGACGGCGGGCCTGTTGGTGGCGGCGGGAGTCGGGGCGGTGGTGATCGCGGCGATCGTTTGGGCCTCGCGCGCCACGCCGCGTCCCGATCCCCCCTCCGCATCCGCCGCCCC
>JAYTBL010000597.1:0-3739 GCA_043736975.1 Polyangiaceae bacterium | reverse complement strand
TCGGCTTGCTCGCGCGGAGGCGGATCGACGCGCGGTCGTTCTCGACCGGCAGCCAGACGCGGAAGATCATGCCGCCGCGGTCGGTGTTGTCGACCTCGATGCTGCCGCCGTGGATCTCCACGATCGAGCGCGCCAGCTGCAGCCCCAGGCCCAGCCCGCCGTGGCGGCGCGCGCTCTCGGCGCTCTTGAAGGCGTCGAAGATCTTCTCGCGCTCGCCCACCGGCAGGCCCTCGCCGCTGGTCTCGACCTCGACGCGGAGGCGTGACCCGACGTCGGGGAGGGTGGCTCGTACTTGCACCACCCCCTTGTCGCTGAAGCGCGCGGCGGTCATCACGATCGCGGTCAGCGACTGGACGATCCGGGTCGCGTCCACGAAGAGCGTGGGCATGCCCGGCTGGATCTCGCCGAGGATCTGCACGTCGGTCCCGACCGCGAGATCGCGCGCCTCGAGCACCGACGACATGACGACGTCGCCCACGTGCGTCGGCTCCGGCGACACCTCGAGCTCGCCCGCCTCCACGCGCGCGCTGTCGAGGATGGTGTCGATGAGCATCAGCAGCTCGCGACCGCGCTGCTCGATGATGGCAAGGCTCTCCTTCTGCGGATCGCTGAGCGGGTTGCGCCCCACGAGCTCCGCGAAGCCGAGCACGGCGTTGAGCGGCGCCTTGAGGTCGTGGCTCATCGACGCCAGCAAGAGGCCGCGCATGCGCTCGGTCGCCTCACGCGCCTCGATCGAACGCTGCTGCGCGCCGGCGAACTCGCGGAAGACGCCGCCCAGCGAGTCGACCGCTTGCAGGAGCGCTTGCACGTTCGCGAAGCGCGCCTCGTTCGAGATGATGGTGCCGCGCATCACCTCGGCGACGCCCGCGCGGCGCACCTCGCGCGTGGCGAGCGCGACGTCCGATTCGAAGGCCGCGCCGATGCGCGTGCCCAGGATGGCGGCGAGCGCCATCGCCACGAAGGCCAGCAGCCCGTAGACGGCGGTGACCGGCGAGAGGCGTGACGTGCCGAAGCGCACCAGCGCGCCGCCGGGAAGCGTGGGCACCGTGACCTGGGTCTCGCCCTCGTCGCCATGGCGTACCGTGAGCGCGCCGCTGAAGTCGGGATCGAGCACGATGCGGTAGCCGAGCATCGCCGCCGCCTCGATGGCCTCGGCGCGGCCGCGCACGTCGGCGTCGGTGAGCGAGCGCGGACCGGCGTTCGTGCCGTGCGACTCGATGGGCTCGAACACCGCATGCGCGACGTCGGTGGCGTCGGCCACGCGCGCGTCGCGGTCGTAGGTGCGCGCGTGGGCGTCGACCAGCAGCGACGCGCCGAGCGCCACGAACGCCACCGGCGCCGCCACCGCCGCGACGAAGCGCCGGCGCACGCGGCCGAGCGCGCCGCGCCCCAGCCGCCGCAGCGCCTCGTGCGCCGCGATGGGCGGCGCGAGCTCGAGGACGCGCGCCACCGAGGCGCGCATCGTCACGTACGCCGGCAGCGCTGCGGTGCTGACGATGGTGAGCATCAGGAGGACGAGCGTGAGATCGGTGTACGTGTCGAGCACCTGCGGGCGAAACTGCGGGACGAGCGACCCCACCGCGAGCACCAGCGGGAACGCCGCGCTCGCGAGCGCGAGCCGCGCCGGCGCGGCGTAGAGCGAGAGCACGTCGGTCGCGTCCACGTTGAGCGAGCCGACCGCCAGCGCCCGCAGCGCAGGCTGCAGGGGTCGCATGAGCACGATCGTGAGCACGGTCGAGAAGAGCGCGGTCACGACGCCGATCACGAACACCACCGTGAGGGAGGCCGACTCCGAGGACTTCTCGAGCAGCAGGACGCGCCCTGCGAACGCCGCGGTCAGCAAGAACGTCACCGCGTGCACCGCGAGCTGGAGGGCGATGAGGCGCGCGACGAGGCGGGCGGCCTGGCGGTTCATCGGCCCGGCTCCTTCACGCGCGGCGGCGGCCGGATCGACGGCGCGGCATCGACGTTGCCCACCGGCAGCAGCACCGTGAATGCTGCGCCGCGCCCCAGCTCGCTCTCCACCGAGATCGACCCCTGGTGCAGCATCACGAGGCGGCGCGCGATCGCGAGGCCGAGCCCGGTGCCGCGCCGCTTCATGCGCTCGCTGCGCGCCTGCTTGTACTCCTGGAAGATGACCGCGCGCTCCTGCGGGGAGATGCCGGGTCCGGTGTCGGTCACGCTCAGCGAGGCGAGCTGTCCGTCGCGCCGCACGCGCACCACCACCTCGCCGCGCTGCGTGAACTTGATGGCGTTGTTCACGAGGTTGCCGAGCACCTGGCGGACGCGGCGGCCATCGACGCGCGCGAACACCTGCGGCTCGCCCTCGACGCGCACCGTGAGCTCCTTGCCGCCGACCAGCACCGAGGCCTCGCGCACCAGCTCGTTCGCGAGCGCGGTCAGATCCACGCGGCCGCGCGTGAGCTTCAGCTGCCCGCTCTCCAGCGCCGAGAACTCGAGGATGTCGTTGATGAGCGCCGCGAGGTGCGCGCCCGAGCCGCGGATCTGCTCGACCTCCTCGCGGGCCGAAGCGGAGAGGGGACCGTCGACCTCCTCCATCAGGATGTCGGCGAAGCCGAGGATCGCGTTGAGCGGGCTCCGCAGCTCGTGGCTGACCGCGGCGAGGAAGGCCGCGCGTTCGCGATCGGCAGCGCTCGCGCGCGCGAGATCCTGCCGGTACGCCTTCTCGGCCTTCCCGAAGCGGTTGACGAGCTTGTTGAACGCGGTGGTGAGGAGCCCGACCTCGTCCATCGTACGCGCCGGGATCAGCTCCCCGGTCGGCTCGGTGCGCACCTGGGCCATCCCGCTCACGCGATGGGTGACGAAGTCGACGTCGCGCGTCACGTCACGCGACACGGCATACGCCACCGCCGCCGCGACGCCGAGCAGCATGACCGCGAGCGCCACGAGCGCCGTCACGAGCGCCGCCGCGCCCTGCGAGCTGGGCGGCTCGGCGACGAAGACCACGAGCCGCGGGGCATCGACGGCCGCGCCGACCGGCCGGACCGAGAAGCGCGCGCGGCCGAGACGCATCCGCGCCACGCCCTTCTTCTCCCCGAGGATCTTCGTGATCGCCGGGCGATCGGGGGCGCCGATCGTGAGGTCGTGGAGGATCGCGCCGTCGGCCGCGACGAGCAGGATCTCGGCGTCGCTCCGGCGCGCTGCGAGCTGCGACGCCTCCTGGCGCCGGCCCTCCGGCAGCTGTGAGAGGCGTGCCGCGACGGTGGCGGCGAGGAGCTCGGCGCGGGCGCCGGCATGATCGTCGCCGGCGCGCGCGAGATGATCGAGGCCGACCAGGCCGATGCCGAGCGCCACGGCGAGACCCACGAGGACCACGACGAGCGGCGCGAGCGGGACGAACGACCAGCCTCGACCTACTTGTGATCCGAAGCGCGGAGGTGGCGCGGACGGGATCGGCGCGATCGATTGCGACGCGTCGGGCGACGGCGGCAGAGAGACTGGGACGGGCGGCCGCGGCATCGGCAGTCACGACCCTTGCACGGATTGCGCAGCAAGAGCGGTCGTCATGGAGTGCGCCAGCACGGCGTACGCGATCCTAGGAGTCTACGACGCAACGCGCCGTACGAATTTTGAGATCGACCCTTGTCGGGAGGCGGCAGGCAGTTCAAAAGCGGTGTGTTGAGATGCGAATTTTCCGGGGCAAGGGGAGCGACACGGGATCGTCATTGGCAACTCGCCAGATGGTCACGACCTCCGTCCCTGACCCGTCGCAAAGTGG
>JAYTBL010000596.1:0-9092 GCA_043736975.1 Polyangiaceae bacterium | reverse complement strand
CCTCGGCCAGCTCGACCTCGCGCACGACGAGCGGCGGCGAGAAGCGGAGCACGCGCTCCCCCGCGGCAGTGAGGAGCACGCCCGCGTCGGCGAGCTTCGGCAGGAGGTCACGCACGACGAAGCCCGGCTTCAGGACGAGACCGCGCAGCAGTCCTTCGCCGCGCTCGCCTTCGCACACCGCGGGCATCTCGCGCGCGAGATCGCCGAGCAGCTTCGAGAGGTACGCGCCCTTCGTCTTCGCGCCGCGCACGAGGTCCTCCTCGTCGAGGATGCGGATGACCGCGCGTGCCGCCGCGCAGGCGAGCGGGTTCCCGCCGAACGTGGAGCCGTGCGTGCCCGGCGGCAGGCTACCTGCGAGCGCTTCGGTGGTGAGCATGGCCCCGATGGGAAAGCCGCCGCCGAGCCCCTTGGCGAGCGAGACGGCGTCGGGCAGGACGCCCGTCTCCTGGTAGCCGAACCAGCGACCGAGGCGGCCCATACCGGTCTGCACCTCGTCGAAGAGGAGGAGCGCGCCGTGCTCATCGCACTGCTCGCGGAGGCCCTTCACGAAGCCCGCGGGCGCCGGCAGCACGCCGCCTTCGCCCTGCACCGGCTCGATGATCACCGCCGCGATGTCCGCGCCCATCTTCGCCTTCACCGCGTCGAGATCCCCGTACGCAACGTGCACGACGCCGTCCACGGCGCCGAAGCCCTCGCGGTACTTCGGCGTACCAGTCATGGACAGAGCGCCCATCGTGCGCCCGTGGAAGGCGTTGTGGAACGCGAGGATCTTCGTCCGCTCCTTCTCGCCCTTCGCGTACGACGTGCGGCGCGCGAGCTTGAAGATGGCCTCGTTGGCCTCGGCGCCCGAGTTGCAGAAGAGCGCGCGGTCCATCCCGGACTTCGCGCAGAGCTCATCGGCGAGGAGGATGTTCTCCTCGTTGTAGAAGTAGTTGGAGACGTGAATCAGGCGCGCGGCCTGCTCGCCGATGGTCCGCGCGAGCGTGGGGTGCGCGTGCCCCACCGAGCACACGGCGACGCCAGCGCAGAGGTCGAGGTAGCGGCGCCCCTCGACGTCGAAGAGCTCGCAGCCCTCGCCGCGCGCGAACACGATCGGCGCCGGCTTGTAGTTCGGGTAGAGGCGCTTCGACGCGATAGCGAGGAGCTCGGCGCTCGTGGGCATGGTAACCCTCGACTCTACTCGACGCGCGGGGCCCGTGAGAACCTGCTCTTGCATGCTGGAACTCTGACGCGGAGCTGGACTATCCCGAAGATCCAGATCGGACAAACCGAAGGTACCAGTGGCCGAGGTCTCGAGAAGCGGCCGTCCCTGCGCGTCAGTGAATTTCCCCATGAGAATCATGACGGAGTCGATGAGCGTCCCGGCGCCCATGCTGCGCGCTCGCGATACACGAGCTCACGATCTGCGGAGCGTGAGCAGCGCGTCCGCGAGCTCGACGAAGCCCGCGCCGCGCTCTGACGGCGTGATCCAGCGCGGGGGGACGCTCAGCGACCGCGCGTAGGCCTTCACGTTGGCGACGCCGAAGGTGTGCGTGAACGCGGCGAAGCACGCGGCGTCGTTGCCGCTGTCGCCGACGAAACCCCAGCGGTGGAGCGCGGCGCCGACGTCGTCGCCGAAGCGCGCGTGCACGAAGCGCATGGCGCCGCTCGCCTTGTCGTCGCGCTCGAACGTGGCGTGCACGTGCACCGACGAACGCGTGCTGCGCGCGCCGGCCTCGCGGATCAGGCGGGTGAGCTCGGCGATCACCTCGGGGGGCTGGCGGTCGTTCTCGCCGATGTCCCAGGTCACATCGGAGCGGCGCGCGTGGTTGTCGTCGGCGAGGCGGACCGCGGGGAGCGCGGCGGTGAGCAGCGCGACGAGCGCGTCGAGCCGGGCGCGACGCGCCTGCACTTCGGCGTCGCTGCCGTCGACGATCACCCGGATGGCGTGGCCTTCGCGCACCGCGGAGACCGCGCCGTTCTCCGTGACCGCGCCATCGATCGGCCACTGGCGCGCGATCACCTCGCCCCAGCCGCTGGGGCGGCCCGTCACCGCGACCAGGCGGAGTCCGCTCTCGTGCAGCCTCCACAGCGCATCGTATGCGCCCTTCGTGAGCACGCCGTGGGTGAGGACGGTGTCGTCGAGGTCGAAAAGCAGGCCCGTGAGACCGCGCGCGGCGTCCGCCGGCAGCGCGGCCAGCGGGGTCATCGCTTCTCGACCCGCGCGACGATCGCCTTGAGGTACAGGCCCTCGCCGAACGCCGCGGGCACCGGATGGTCCGCGCCTTGGAACGCGCGCTCCACCACGGTGGCGTGCACGTTGGCGCGCACCGCGCCGGTCGCGAGCGCCCGCGTGAGGGCAAAGAGGTCGACCGCGCTCGAGCACGAGCACAGCACCACGAGCCCGTCGGGCTTGGTGGCTCGGCAGCCGAGCTCCGCGAGCTTCGCGTACATGACCAGCGCCTGCTCCCGAGCGCCGCGCGTGGGCGCGAGGCGCGGCGGGTCGACGATCGTGAGATCGAAGCTCCCCTTCGCGTCCTGCATGGTGCGGCGCGCGTCGCCGCGCTGGAAGCTGACGATCTTCTCGACACCGTTGAGCCGCGCCTGCTCGGCGCCGACCTCGACCGCTGCGGCGCTCTCGTCGACGCAGACCACCTCGACCGCCCCGCCGCGCGCGGCGCCGATGCCGAATGCCCCGATGTACGAGTACGCATCGAGCACGCGCTTGCCCTTGGCGAGCGCCTCGACGCGGCCGCGGAGGTCGCGCTGGTCGAAGTAGAAGCCGGTCTTCTGGCCGACGTCGGTGGAGAGCGCCCACTGGATGCCGCGCTCCTTGAACGTCATCGCAGCGGGCGCCTCGCCGCGGACCACGCCCTTGCCCTCGACGAAGCCCTCGGCCTTCGCCGCGCCGGGCGGCGTGCGGTCGATGATCGCGCGCGGCTGGAAGACCTGCGTGAGCGCCTCGAAGATCATCGCCTCGCGATCCTTCATCCCGACCGTGAGGATCTGCACGACGAGGACGTCACCGAAGCGATCGACGATCAGCCCGGGAAGCCCGTCGCCCTCGGCGTGGACGACGCGGTAGCCGGTCGTTTCCTCGGAGATGCCGATGCCGAGCTGCCGGCGCGCCGCGAGGGCACGCTCCAGCTTGGTCCGGAAGAGGGCGGTATCGATGGCGGTCGTCTCGTCCCGGACGAGGAGCCGCACCGGGATGGCCGAGCCGGGAGAGTAGAGGCCGCGCCCCAGGAAATTCCCGCGCGGGTCGACGACCGTGACCTCATCCCCCCGGGTAGCACCGCCCTCCACGCGGTCGATCGCCTGTGCATATACCCACGGATGCCCAGCCCAGACGGGCTGAACGTGACCAGGCTTGAGCCGAACCGTTGCCAAGATCGCCTTCCTTTACACGACCGTGGCGCCGGGCACGAGGACCACGGACCCGGGCACCTTCGACACCGCGTCCGTGAACGGACGGACACAGCCTTGACCGTGCCCGGATGGAACACCCAAGAAATGCCGTTCAGTGTCCTGTGGAGATCAGCGATTCACCGTGGCACTTGGGTTGCTTTGAGAGCATCCTGACGGAGTCGGACCGGGGTAGCCTCCGGCCTGCTCGTCTTCCCGTACAGCGAGGCAGGGTCTTTCAATGAGCAGCAGCATGCGTTTTGCCAAGAAGCTCCTGGTGGCGCTCCCCGTCGTCTGCGCGTCTGCGCTGCCGGTGGCGACGAATGCGCATGCGCAAGGGGACAAGGACTGCGCCCCGGGCAGCTGGTTCTGCGGCGAGACCACCCCTCCTCCCGCGGGCAGCAAGGATCTCCAGCCGTTGCCGACGGATGGCAAGGCCGCGCCTCCGCCGCCCGTCGTCGTCTACCAACCGCCGCCAACCACCATCGTCGTGCAGCCGCGTGAGGCGCCGCCCGCCTACTACTACGTGCCGCGGCAACCGGTGGTGCGCCGCGAGTGGGGCATCAATCTCCACGTCGGCGGCCTGCTCCTCGGCAAGGGCAAGGACGACAACGCGGGCATGGCGATGGTCGGCCTCGGGCTCCGCTTCCGCCCCGCGCCCGCGTTCGCGATCCAGGCCGATCTCGATTTCGCCGGTGGCCGTGATTACAACGGCTACCGCCGCAAGGAGACCGCGTTCGGCTTCAACGGCCTCGTGTTCCTCAACCCGAAGAGCAAGACGCAGGTCTACCTGCTCGGCGGCTTCGGCTGGCAGGGCGCCACCGCCGTCGACGACCGCAACGGCTACGACTCGACGGAGTACAAGTACGGCTACTTCGGCGGTCAGGCTGGCCTTGGCCTCGAGTTCCGCCTCTCCAAGGTCGTCGCGCTGAACTTCGACATGCGCGGCTTCATCCGCGGCCGCATCGACGACAACAAGCGTGAGTACCCCGAGTTCGTCAGCGCCAACGGCAAGACGACGAACACCTCGGGCGGCGGCCTCTTCCAGGGCGGCCTGACGTTTTACTGGTAGGACTTCGCCCCTCGCTTCGCGCCGAAGGCGCGCGCGGCTGATCGCGAGCCCGCGGGATGCGCTAGGGTCGCGTTCTGCGAGGAGATCATTCGCTGGGTCGTCGAGGTCGGGCGCTGGTCGCGCTCGGGAGCGGGATCGTCTTCGCGACGACCTCGCCGCCCATCGATCTGCATGCCGGCGTGCTCCTCGGGCTCGCCGGCTTTGCCGTCTCGCTCGGCGATCGGGGGAGACCCCCGGGATCGCTCACCGTCGCGCCCGCTCGCCTCAAGCAAGGCTTCTCCTGTGGGTGGTGCTTCGGCTTCGGCGCGAACCTGGTCGCGCTCCGCTTCGTACCGGAGGTCATCCTGCGCTTCACGCCGCTGCCCGCGGCAGCGGCGTACCTGGCGCTCGTGCTGCTCGCTGCGGCGCAGGCGTTACCATGGGCGTTCGGCGGGCTCGTCACGCACTTGCTGGCGCGGCGCTTCCCCGCGCTGCCCATCTGGCTCGCCTTCGCGATCGGCATCTTCGTCGCGACGCTCCTGCCCGCGATCTTTCCGTGGACGCCCGCCGGCGGGCTCACGCCGTGGCCCGCGCTCGTGCAGACCGCGGAGGTGGTCGGCGAGCGCGGTGTGAGCTTCCTCGTGGCGATCGCAGCTGGGCTGGTGGCGTATGCGCTGGAGCGCGCACGCACCGAGTCGCGGCGCGCGGCGCTCGGGCCGGGAGCGGTCGCGGTCGGCGTGCTGGCGCTGATGCTGCTATACGGCGCGCTGCGGATGGCGGCAGTGGAGCGGCTACGCTCGGCCGCGCCGCACGCACGCGTGGCGCTGGTGCAGCCTGGCTTCGAGGCGTCGGATCGCTGGGCCGCGGACCGCGCCGACATGATGATCGGTCGCCTCACGATGCTCACGAAGAGCGCCGAGCTCCGCGGTACCGATCTCACGGTGTGGCCCGAGTCCGCGTACCCGTACACCATCGCGCACGCCGCGCGACACAGCCCGGGCGGCATGCGCGCGGTGCTGCATGACGGCGTGCAGGGCCCGGTGCTGACCGGCGCGTACCTCCAGGGCGCGAAGGGCTTCGGCTACAACTCCGCGATCCTCGCCACGCGTGACGGGAAGCTCTCCGCGCCCTACGACAAGCGCCATCTCCTGTGGTTCGGCGAGACGGTTCCGCTAGCCGATACCTTCCCGTGGTTGCGGGAGACGTTCGCCAAAGGCACGGGCCTCCTGCCCGGCCACGAGAGCGTCATCTTCGAGACCGGCCTCATCCGCGCCGCGGTGCTCAACTGCTACGAGGACACGCTGCCCGAAGCTGGCCGCGAGGCGATGGAGAAGGCTCCGAACCTCCTCGTGAACATCACGAACGACGCGTGGTTCGCGGGCAGCGCGGAGGGCGAGCTCCACCTGCGCCTCGCCGTCCTGCGCGCCGTGGAGACGCGCCGCGATCTGGTGCGCGCCGTGAACCGCGGCCCGACCTCGTTCGTGGACGCGACCGGACGGGTGCGCGCGCGCTACGACCTCGACATCCCGGGCACGCTGCCGACCTCACCCGCGCTCTTGACGATGCCGCCGACGTTCTTCGTCCGCTTCGGTGACGTCCCGCTGCTCGTGCTCCTGCTGCTCTCTCTCCTGCTCGCGGAGCTGCGGCACAAAACGCAGCGGGCGCCTCTTCCCGCAGGGAAGGACGCCCGAGAGCGATCGACAGCGCCTTGAAGCGCTGGCGGTCAAGAGCTCACTGGATGAGGTCCTTGAGCGCCTTGAGGGCCGTCGCGCGGACCTTCTTCGAAGCGGGCTTCGCAGGGAAGTTCTGCATCTGACCGGTGAACGGGTTGCGGCGCTCGCCCGCCGGGATGGCCTTCTTCTTGACCGTCTTGAGCTTGAGGAGGCCGGGGATCACGAACTCGCCGGGACCACGCGGGCCAAGCTGCTTCTTGATCAGATCCGTGAGGCCTTCAAAGACCTTACCGACGCTCTTCTTGTCGAGCTCAGAGTACGTGGCAATGTCAGAGATAACCTGGGCCTTGGTCATGCGCTTGGGCGTAGCCATTGTCGATTCCTCCTGGTCAACGGCGGTTTGCTTGTCTTGCGTCATCGCCGTTTATGTCTCTTTGGAGTCGGGGTTCAAACGTCTCAAGCGGAGCGCCAAATCTGGGAACGAACCCGGATGAGGTGCCGAGCGTTGAGCTGGGGGGAGGCGAAGGGATCGAGGGGATCGCGAATCTCGAATCTCGAAGCGCGGAGCCGAGTTTTTAGGCTCGAAACCGCTCCATGGCGTTATGGCTAACATCCGCCGTTCCATCCCCGCAAGGGAAAAACATGGATCTGGCGCGTTTTCGTGAGGGCATGGAGCGATGGACTCACATCATTTCCCTGAGGGGCGAGCGTTGAGCCCCCTACCTCATTGACCTTTTGCGCGCCTTCGCGCAGGCACCGCCGTCGTTCGTTTCCGCGTGAGAGGCTTGGCGGCTCCTTCCTTTGAGCGCGCGGGAGCCGGGCCCGCTGCGGCGCAGAGCCTGCCCGTCTCCGCCCGCATGCGGCGGTCCTCGGCGTCCGTCCGGTGGTCCCAGCCGAGGAGGTGGAGGAGCCCGTGGGCGAGGAGCATGGTCACCTCGGCGAGGAGGGGAGTACCCGCGGAAAGGGCCTGCTTCCGGGCCGTGGGGACGCTCACGATGACGTCTCCGAGGAGGCTGCCGGCGAGCGCGCCGAACTCGCCCTCGTGCATCGCGAAGGCGAGCACGTCCGTGGGCCGGTCCTTGTGACGATAGACTTTGTTCAGTTCATGGATTCGTTCGTCATCGGTTAGGACAAATGAAACCTCCGCCTTCTCCAATTGAAGAAGCCGGATCATCGCCTTGATGCGACGGAGGATCTCGGCCCGGGTGAGGCCCGCGTGGGGGCCGTGCTCGATGGTCAGCGCGATCGTCACGCGCCGCGCGTAGCCTTTGCGGTGGTGACGGTCAACGTGCAACATTCGCAGCGTCCCATGGTCGATCCCAGCGCCACGCGCGCCTGCGTGCTCGTCCCCGCGTACCAGGCGGAGAAGACGCTCGCGAAGGTCATCGACGATCTCAAGGCCGCGCTCCCCGAGCTCGCGGACGCGATCCTCGTGGTGGACGACGGCTCGACGGACGCCACCGCCGCCATCGCCGGCAGGGCCGGCTGTCAGCTCGTCACCCATGCGGTCAACCGCGGGAAGGGCGCCGCGCTCCGGAGCGGTCTCGAGGCCGCCCGCGCGGCGGGCTACGGCATCGCGCTCAGCGTCGATGCCGACGGCCAGCACCCGGCCGATGCCGCCGCCGAGGTGCTCACCGCGTCCGCCGATCCCGAGGCGCTCGTGCTCGGCGTGAGACAGCTCGAAACCGCGGGCGCGCCGCGGAAGAACCAGATCTCGAACGGCATCTCGAACTTCTTCATCTCGCGCTTCGCAGGTCGGCCGCTCCAGGACACGCAGTGCGGGCTGCGCCGCTACCCCATCCACACCACGCTCGGGCTCAGCGCGCGCGGCACCGGCTACGACTTCGAGGCCGAAATCCTTCTGCGCGCCATCTGGGCTGGCGTCCGCATCGTGGAGAGGCCGGTGCGCGTGCTGTACCCCGCCGATCGCATCACGCACTTCCACGTGGTGCGCGACCCGTGGCGCATCGTGCGGACGGTGGTCGCCGCGCTGGGCGACAAGCACTTCAGGACGCCATGAGCCTCGTCGCGCGGCACAAGAAGAAGCTCGTCGCGCTGGCCGTGGTGCTGTTCGCGCCGCTCGCCCTGCATGTCGCGATCGGGAGGATCACGCACCTCGAGCCGCCGGCCATTCATCCCGTCGCCCTCACGCTGACCGAGGTCGACGGCGTGCGGCGCGCCGGCGCCGGCTGGTCGGTGGTGCGCGGCGTGCGGCTCGCGCACCTCGCCGGCTCGCCCGTGGAGATCGGCACCCAGCACACGACGCTGCTGCGTGACCGCATGATCGCGAACGAGACGGTCATGTGGGACGGGTTCAAGGACGTGGTCCCGTTCAGCCCCGCGCGCGCGCTGCTCTTCGATGCGGGCCGCTACCGATACCGGCACGTGGAGGCGGGCTTCCCGGAGGCGCGGCGGCGCGAGGTGGCGGCGGAGGCCGCGGCGTTCACGCCCGACCCCTTCGCGCAGCACATGCCGACCTACCCGCGGATGGTCTTCCTCCATTCGCTCTACGACATCGCGCTCAGCTTCGAGCACTCGCCGCTGCTCGGCTGCACCGCGTTCGGGCTGGGCCCCGAGGCCACCGGCGACGGCCACGCGCTCTTCGCGCGCGCCTTCGACTTCGAGGCGGCGGACGTGTTCGATCGCGACAAGGCGGTGTTCATCGTCCGCGAGGAGGGAAAGATCCCGTTCGCCAGCGTGGCCTGGCCGGGTCTGGTGGGAGTGGTCACGGGCATGAACGCAGAAGGCGTCGCGGTGGCGGTCAACGGCGGGCGCGCGCGCGAGCCGAGCACCACCGGGATACCGGTCGCGTTCTCCTTGAGGGAGACGCTCGAGCAGGCCCACGACACCGCCGAGGCGATCGCCATCCTCTCGCGCCAGTCGGTGATGGTCTCGCATCTCGTCTTCGTCGGCGACAAGCAGGGTCACTACGCGGTGGTGGAGCGCGCGCCCGGCATCACGGCGTTCGTGCGCGAGAGCAAGGA
>JAYTBL010000595.1:0-3749 GCA_043736975.1 Polyangiaceae bacterium | reverse complement strand
ACGAAGACGCCCGTCTTCTTGAGCTCGCGGTGGCCGACGGTGACGAGCGTCTCGACGACGAGCTTCACCTGCTTGCGGGAAATGTCCTCGCCGATCGCCTCCACGACGGCTTCGAGAATTGCGCTCTTCGAGAGCGGCTTGGAGCTCGTCTTCTTTGCCTGACCTGATTTCGCCATGAGTGAAACCTCCGTTCCGCCCGTGAAGTACGGCTGTCTGCACGTTGCGGCAATCCAAAAAAGCGCTTCACACGTCGGTCGCGCGGGCTCCGGCCCTCCGCGGCGGCCCTTCTTTGGAGGGAGCGCGCGGTTGCAGATTCCAGCCGCGGCTGTGGGTGGACCTCCTCCCTTCCCCTTGGTTTCATGGCCGATCGGCGTCGTGCGCGTGGCCATGTGCGTGCTGGAGGACACGCATCACGTCCTTCGCCACGCCCGCTCCGTCGGTCTCGTCTCGACTTTCGAGAGACGAGCAGCGTCGTGCAAGCGACGCTCGATGGCGGGCGGAAGGACCCAACCTCTTTCGCGTGCGGCGCGGCAAGATGACGCTGAAATCTCAAAACGAGCGGCGCCGCCGGAGACGCCGCGCGATCGCGGGCGCGGGCATCCCGGTGGACCGCGGACGGCGTTCCCCAGGAGAAAGGCAGCCGGGGACGGGAGCTGGAGCGCCAGCAAGTACGGCCCCCCGTGGGGCTTTCAACAACCCGAGGGTCGAGCGCTGAAACAGGGTAAGCTGGGTCCTCTATGCGCCTCGGCATCTTTTCGGACGTCCACGCGAACTATGAGGCGCTCAGCGCAGTGCTCGAGGCGTACGGCGCCGAGAGCATCGATCGCTACTACTGCCTCGGTGACACCGTCGGGTACGGCGGCTCGCCAAATCAGTGCTGCGATCTGATTCGCGAGCTCTGCAAGACGACCATCCTCGGCAACCACGACGCCGCCGTCTCCGGGCGGATGGACTACTCGTATTATTACGAGGCCGCGCGCAACGCGCTCGACGTCCACGTGTCGATGCTCTCCGCCGAGAACATGGCATGGCTGAAGGGCCTCCCCTACCAGCACATGATCGACGAGTTCAACGTGCTCCTCTGCCACGGCTCGCCCGTGCGCCTCGAGGAGTTCGAGTACATCTTCGCGCCCGAGCAGGCGCGCGAGTGCCTCCCCATCTGGGACAAGCTCGGTCACATCACGATGATCGGCCACTCACACCTGTGCAAGGTGTTCGAGCTCACGCGCACCGGCGTCGAGGAGCTCCCCGGGGTCGACTTCGAGCTCCACCCCGACAAGAAGTACATCGTGTCGGACGGCTCGGTCGGGCAGCCTCGCGACTTCGACAACCGCGCCAGCTACACCGTCTACGACACCGACGCCAAGCGCTTCGAGTTCAAGCGCATCGAGTACGACGTGGAGCTCGCCGCCGACAAGGTGCTGCGCGCGAAGCTCGAGCGGAATTTCGCCCACCGTCTGTTCATCGGGGTGTGATCACGAACGAGGGGTATTCTTCCCTCGTTGCCTGTCTCGATCCCCTGCGCCGGCGAGCCCGTGGAGCTGGAAGAACACCTGCCCGCTCCGATCGGCAGCACTGCGTTCCGCGTGAAGGGGCACATCTACCAGAAGATGATGGAGAACCTCGAGCAGACGCTGGAGGGTGGTCGCGACCGGCTGCTCGAGCGCATCGAGGATCCGAACATCTGCGAGTTCGCGCGCCAGCGCTTCCTCGGCGGCGCCTGGTATGACGCCCTGCCCATGGGTCCCCTCGCCAACGCCCACGCGCGCATCGCCGGCATCGCGCTCCATCCGCACTGCCGCGAGCGAGGTCGCATCGTCGCCACGCAGGACGTGCCCGGCATCTACAAGGCCCTCCTCCGGCTGTTCTCGCCCGACCTCCTCGTGAGCCGGCTGCCCCGCGTGGCGACGTTCTACTTCGACTTCGGCAAGGCCACCGCGGAGCAGGGGACCGGGCGCGCGCGCACCACGCTCGGAGGGCTCCCCTACTCGCTCGCGCCGATGCTGGCGGGCGTGGTCGAAGGCTTCATCGCCGTCGCGCTCGAGCAGTCCGGCGCAAAGGGCGTGGTGGTGCGAACACTCGACGTCACCTACGAGGGGCAGTTGGCCTTCGGCATACCGACCGCCGCCGTCCGCCACGAGTCGACCTGGAAGACCGGCTGAAGACCGGCGCCGCGCGGACGCGTCTATTCGTTGTATCGGCCGGCCCCCTGACGGCGGCGCCGCGGACGGATCACGGCACCGCCACCCAGATCGATTTGATCTGCGTGAGCTCATCGAGGACCGCGCGCCCGTTCTCGCGACCGAACCCGGACTGCTTGTACCCGCCGTAGGGGCTCGCGGCGTCGAAGCGGTTGTAGGTGTTGATCCAGACCGTCCCCGCACGCAGCCGCGCCGCCAGCGCGTGCGCCTTGCCGATGTCGCGCGTCCAAACGCCCGCCGCGAGGCCGAACTCGGTGGCCTCGGCGAGGCGCGCCGCCTCGGCGAGATCGTCGAAGGGAATCACCGCCAGCACCGGACCGAAGATCTCCTCGCGCGCGATCTTCATGGTCGGCGCGACTCCCGAGAACACGGTCGGGTCCACGAAGTAGCCCGCCTCGCCCGCCTTTCTCGGCTCGCCCGCCGCGCGCTTCGCGCCCTCGGCCTCGCCCGCGGTCACGTAGCCCAGCACCTTGGTGCGATGATCGGCCGAGATGAGCGGCCCCATCTTCGTAGCCGGATCCAGCGGATCGCCGGGCACGATCCCCTTCGCGCCCGCCACCACCGCCTCCAGCACCTGCTCGTGCACCGTGCGCTCGACCAGCAGCCGGCTGCCCGCCGTGCACAGCTCGCCGGCGTTGTAGAACGCCGCGCTCACCGCCGCGGCCGCTGCCGCCGTGAGGTCGGAATCGGCGAACACGATGTTCGGGCTCTTTCCGCCCAGCTCCAGGGACACGCGCTTCAGCGTACCGGCCGCCGCGCGCATGATGAGCTTGCCCGTCTCGGTGCCGCCGGTGAACGAGATCTTCGCGACGCCGGGATGCTCCACCAGCGCCGCGCCCACCTCCTCGCCGTAGCCGGTGAGCACGTTGAGCACGCCCGGCGGCAGCCCGGCCTCGGCGAGGATCTTCGCCAGCGCGATGGTGGTGAGGCTCGCCTCCTCGGGCGGCTTGATGACCACCGTGTTGCCCACCGTCAGCGCGGCGGCGATCTTCCGCGCGCCGAGCAGCAGCGGGAAGTTCCAGGGAATGATGGCGCCGATCACCCCCAGCGGCTCGCGCACCGTGTAATTCAGGAACGGCCCGCGCACCGGGATCGTCTCGCCGCCGATCTTCGTCGCCCAGCCCGAGAAGTAGAAGAACGTGTCGGCGGTGCGCGGCACGTCGATGAGGCGCGCACTGGCGATCGGCTTGCCGGTATCGAGCACCTCGAGCCGCGCGAGCTCCTCGAGCTTGCTCATCACGAGCTCGCCCGCCTTCCACAGGATGCGCGCGCGCTCGTTGGGGTCGGTCTGCGACCAACCCAGGAAGGCCTTGCTCGCCGAGGCCACCGCGAGCTCCACGTCCTCGCGGCGGGCGCGCGGCAGTTTCGCCAGCGCCGCGCCGGTCGCCGGGTTCATCGTCTCGAACGTCTCCCCGGAGAGCGCAGCGACGGCGCGGTTGTCGATCCAGAGCTCGGTGTCCATCTCACCGAGCATACGCCGCTCGGGAGCGCATCACAGCGAGCGGCGCGGCGATCGTCCGGTGAGCGAGGTGTAGGCGTGATAGCCCA
>JAYTBL010000594.1:0-9125 GCA_043736975.1 Polyangiaceae bacterium | reverse complement strand
TGCTCAAGAATTTCGGGGTCACGCGCTACGGGCGCGTGGTCTTCTACGACTACGACGAGATCTGCCCCCTCACCGACTGCCGCTTTCGCACCATGCCGCGCCCGCGGGACGACGAGGACGAGATGGCCAGTGATCCCTGGTTCTCGGTAGAGAAGAACGACGTCTTCCCCGAGCAGTTCCCGATCTTCCTCGTCCCGCCGGGCCGGCCGCGCGAGATCTTCCTCGAGCGCCACGGCGCGCTGGCGCAGGCCTGGTACTGGTCCTCGCTCCAGGAGCGGGTGAAGGCCGGCATCCAGGACGATCTGTTCCCCTACGGAGAGGAGATCCGCTTCTCGAAACGCTACGCCGTTCCCTGAGGCTGTTATCATCGCGGTCGATGTCGTCCGATGGGCCCAAGAGGGGATTGCCACCCGTGAAAGCGCCGCCCCCCGCGAAGGCGCCCTCGAGCCGGCGCATGCAGGCGGCGGCGCCCACGCCTTCGCCGGACGGCTTCATGACCACGGCGAACAAGATGTCGCTCGCCGACTTCGCGCTCGCCCTGCGTGACGAGCAGCTCGAGGCCAAGGTCGTGCACTACAAGGCGGAGCTGGCGACCAACTCCGAGCTCGACGCGGTGACCCAGCAGGTGATCGAGGAGCTCCAGGGCCTGCAGGCCGCGGCGCGCGCCAAGAACCCGATCAGCAAGCCGCCCCCGGCGAAGGATCGCGCGCAGCTCGAGATCGATCTCATCCAGACGCTCAAGGAGATGCTCGGGCGCATCTTCCGCCCCGGCAAGCTCGCCACCATCATGGAGCGCAAGCTCGGTGAGGTCAGCAAGCGCTTCGCCCGCACGTTCTTCGCCAGCGAGCTGCACGACCGAATCCGCGGCAGCGACGACGAGGTGAAGGCCATGCGCTTCGCCGAGCAGGCGCTCTACCACGCGTTCGTCCGCACGCAGGACCAGGTCCTGGCGCAGCTCGAGGCGTACCAGTACTCGCACCTTCAGGTGGCGGAGCGCGCGAAGGAGCAGTTCTACGGGATCGTGAAGGAGCTGCGGAACGATTTTCTCGCGCGCACCACGCCCGAGCTGAACACGCTGGTGAAGTACCTCAACGAGGTGCTGGTGCAGTTCTTCACCGTGGAGCTGCCGCCGATGCTCGGCGAGCTCTCGTGGGAAGTGGTCAAGGAGGCGCGCCTCGCCGATGCGCGCACCGGCGCGAGCTACAAGATCAGCGCCACCGCCTTCCCCCTGTTCCGCAGCGCGTTCGAGCGGCGGTTCCTCCAGCGGCTGGTGCCGTTCGTGGAGGACGAGATGCTCAGCCGCGTGCGCGACAGCATGAGCGAGTTCCGCACCGAGACCATCCGCTTCGTCGCCGACCCCGCGATCTTCAGCGATCTCTGCGAGATCGTCTGCGAGTGCATCTACGACATGCTCTACAACGACGGCTTCCTCGATCTCCCGAGCGATTGGCGCGCGCGCCTGTCCGCCGCCGGGGACTGAGCCGCGGTGAAGATCGTCATCGCCAGCGACGACGCAACGCCCGTCGTGCAGGCCGTCGCCCAGCGCATCCGCGAGCGCGGGCACGAGGCCACGGTGCTGCCCGCCGGCGCGTGGGGCCCCACCGCCACCGAGGCCGCGCGGCGCGTGGCGAGCGGCGAGTTCCAGCAGGGCATCGTGTGCTGCTGGACCGGCACCGGCGTCTCGATCGCCGCCAACAAGGTGCGCGGCGTCCGCGCCGCGCTGTGTACCGACGCCCCGACCGCCACCGGCGCGCGCAGGTGGAACGACGCCAACGTCCTCGCGCTCTCGCTACGCCTCCTCTCGGAGCCGATCGCGCGCGAGATCGTCGACGCCTGGCTCGACGCGGCGTACGAGGGCACCGAGGGCGAGAGCCTGGCGCTCCTCGACCGCTGAGCCCGCGCGATCAGTCGGCGGAGTACCCTAGGACGATCTCGTACCAGCCGGCCCCGCTCGAGGAGTCGCTGAAGTCGACCTTCAGCGTGTAGCCGTTGGCCGCGGAGGGCTGCTCGTTGATGGTGACCGCGCCGCGGCCCGCGATCTTCGTCAGCGTGACCGCCTGATCGATCGCCCTGAGGCCGGCGGGGATCGGCGGCGAGGGCTGCGAGTCGCAGTTGCAGTCGCGGTTGTCGCCCGCCGAGGGCCACACCGGCATCCACGGGGTGCCGCTCAGCGTGGTCGCCTCGTTACGGCCGTCCCAGCGCCCCGGCGCAGCGGATCGGATGACGTGCCACGTGACGGTCTTGCCCTGGAGGACGAGCTGGCTCTGGCCGTCGATCAGCGCGCGGACGCGGAGCTCGCCGGGGCAGCCGCCCTTCACGCACGCTCCGGCAGCGCCGCACGAGCGACCGCAGGCCCCGCAGTTGTCGTTGTCGGTCTGGGGATTGATGCATCGGCTCCCGCACGAGAGCCGGCTGTCGGCGCACGAGCCCTCGCTGCTGCAGAAGCCCTTCTGGCACGTGGTGCCGCCCGCGCAGACGGTGCCGCACGCGCCGCAGTGATCGACCGCGGTCTGGAGATCGACACACTCCGAGCCGCAGGCGGTCTGGCCAGCGCCACACGTCGCGCCGCTGCTCGGGGGCTCCTTGGGATCGACCTGCGCCGCCTGGCCGGAGCCGAGCTCGTCGTCGGCGCCGGGGATGGACGCGGAGGAGCAGGCCGCCGTCACCAGCACGAAGAGAGAGGCGAAGAGGCAAAGAGGCTTGGCGGCCATGGCCCCGCTCGAGCAAGCGCGGTGCCAGCTGGAAAATTGTGTCCCGGCTATACGGCGATCGCCGCAGCGGCCGGGATCGAGGGCGGGCGCGCGGCGCGGTCCTGCGCCGGATGGACCGCGCATGGACCATCCCGGCCCGAGGGTGGATCGCGCGTTACCCGCGGCGCGACGCCGAAGAGCGGCTGAAGCGGACGCGCCCCACGCTGTTCCACCACTCGCGGTACCGCGACTGCGCGCGCTCTCGTTCGCGCTTGGGGAGGTCGTCGTAGTAGCCGAAGTACTCCTTCGTGGTGGTCTTCAGCTCCTCGCCCGCGGCGGCGCGGAGCGCGGCCTGATCGTGCATGAGCGCGTCGATGAGCCACTCGAGACGATGGCGATCGTAGTTCTGCGTCCACCACGCGGACCACCGCTGCGACGACGTGCCGAAGTCCTGGCGTGTGATCACGCCGAGCGCCGCGCGCACCGCGTTCACCACCGCGACGTCGGGATCGTCGAGCTGGGGGATCAGCGCCGGCACCGCGAGCACCTCGCGCGTCTCGCCGAGCGCCTCGATCGCGAGCACGCGCCGATCGCGGCGCTCCGCGGCGTCCATCGCCACCAGCTCGAGCCGCTCCACGATGGTTGCGGGGTGGGCATCGGCGAACGCTCGTGCCGCCGCGCGCGCCACGCGCCGCACCATCGGCTCCATGTCGAACACCCGCAGCAGGATCGGCTCGAGCACGTCGGGGTAGACGAGCTCGGTGAGCAGGTAGGTCGCCCAGAAGCGGCGATCGAGGTTCGGATCCTCGACGTGCGCCAGCACGAAGGGCAGCGCGGTGCGCCGCTGGCTGGCGACCAGCCGCAGCACCGGCCCGCACTCGGCGACGCGCGGCAGCGGACCGTCCATCAAGCGCTCGCTCTCGATGGTCACGGGGCCCGGGAAGCGCTCCATGATGGCCGGCATCGCGTGGCCGCCGGCGCGCAGGAGCTCGGCCTCGGCGTCGTCGGCGCTCATGAGGCCTGGAGTCGTGTCCGCGGCCCCCGCGATCACGCGCGCGACGAGGCTCACGTACTCGCTGGCGACGTCGACGATCACCGAGGGCAGGATCCGCGCGTCGCTGTTGCGCGACGAGGGCGGGCGGTGCGCGGCGACGCTGATCTGCTGCTCCGACGGGGGCATCGTGCGGATCGGCTCCGGCACCGGCGGCGCGGCCCGCGGCGACGAGCGCGCGGCCGAAACGGGCGGGCCCGGCGGCGTCCACGACGCCGGCGGCGAGAGCGGCGTGAGGCCATCCATGTCGACCATCGGCGTGATCGGCGCGAGGTCCACCTCGTAGGCCGAGACCATCGAGACGTCGGAGTCCTCGAGCTCGATGACCAGCCCGCTCGAGTGCGGCGCGGGAGCCGAGCTCGCGGCCGGCAGCACCGGCGCGGAAGGCGCCATCGGGGGCGTCGCGGGCGGGGCGTCGACCGCCGCGAACATGGGGAGCGGCGAGCGATCGGTGATCGAGGCCGCGTTCGGCGGCGGCGTCGCGCGCAGCAAGGCCGGCGACGCGGCCTTCGGCGACGACGGCGGCGGCACTTCGACCGAGAGCGGCGAGAACGTCACCTCCCCTTCGAGCCTGGGGGGCGTCGCGTCGCGCGAGGTGGGCGGCGGTCGCTCGCTCTCTTTCTCGTGGCCGTGGATCTCGTCGAGCAGCTCGCGCTCCGCCGGGTCGGCGCCGAACCCGCCCCCGAACATCGCCGACGACGACGGCACCGGATTGAAGTCGAGCTTCGGCGCCTCGCGCCTTCGCTGGCTCCGCGGCCCCGAAGACGAAGGACCGCTCGGGCCGTACACCGCCTTGGCCGCGGCCTTGGCTGCAGGCCCGAGGTTCGACGGCGCCGTGACCGCAGGCACGCGGCCCGTGGCGTCCGGCTCCTCCCGCGGGATCGGCGCGCCCGAACGACGCCGCAGCAGCACGTTGAGCGGCGGCGGCTTGTCGGTCGATCCCCGACCGAGCTCGCTGTCCATCGGGACGATGGCCTGCACCACCGGATCGCGCATCGTCGCCGAGGCGAGCGAGACCGGCGCCTCCATCAGCTCGCGGATCGGCGGCGCGAGCTCCTCGACCGACGGGCGATCGCTCACCTCGCTGAGCTTGGTGGGCGGCCCCATCGACAGGCCGCGCGGCATCGTCGACTCGCTGGTGCCCGGAGGGAACGTGCCCTTGAGCTTCCGCCGCACGATCAGGCGCTCGAACGCGGCGCTCGCGCTGGTGATGATGCCCTCGACGTCGGCGAGCGTCTGCTGGTCGATGCCCGTCTCGCCGCCGTCGCCGAGGAGGAGCGCCACCACGCGCGTGCGCACGATGACCGGCACCACGATCACCACCGAGGTGCCCGCGCGCCCCAGGTCGGCCATGAGGATCGCGTCGAGGCCCTCGCGCGCGGGCAGCTTCTGGAGGATCGCCTTCTTCTCGCGCGCCATCGCGAGGACGCTCGGCATGTCGAGCGGCACGCCGATGCGCGCCACGCGATCCCGCGGCGCGCCGTCACCGAACGAGTCGCGTCCTTCCGCGACCTCGCCGTGCACGATGAACACCGCCGTGTAGTCGAAGTACTGGCGCGCGAACTCGAACACCAGGTCGAAGATGGTGTCGCGCTCGCCCGCCTCCTCGAGCTCGGCCTTCGCGAGCTCGACGGTGATCGCGCCGCGCCGGCGACGGAGCGGACGCGCGGGCGGCGCCTCGGTGCTCCGCACCAGCGTGCGCGGCCCGCCGCCGATCGGCACCGCGGGACGCACCGGCGAGGGCGCCAGAGGCCGCGGCCCCGCCGGCGAGCCGCTCGGAGGACGCGGGGCGCCGAGCAGGATCTCGGCCGCGCGCAGCGGCGGAAACGAGCTCGACGTGCGCGGGCCGAGGCCCGTCATCTTCTGGAGGAGGCGCTGGAGGCGCCGGTCGAGCGGCAGCCCATAGTCACGGTTCAGCGCCTGCCGGATCCGCACCAGCGGCGCGATCTTCTGGGAGATGGGCAGCGCGAGCGCGAACGAGAGCTCCTGCTCGAGGTCCGGCGAGAGCGGCTCCGCCACCGCCAGCACCAGGCCGTAGCGATCGACGCTGAGCGGCGCCAGGTTCCGCTGGGCCGCGACCTCGGCCGCCACGAGCCGCATCGCCTCGGCGTCCGGTCGCGGCAGCTCCCCCGGCGGCGCGGGGGGCAGGCCCAGCGACTCGGCGACGATCGGAAGGAGCTGTGCCTCGTCGAGGCGGCAGACCTCGAGCAGGTTCGTGATGAGGTCTCCCCCATAAAGAACCTGTCTGGCGAGAGCCTCCTCGACCTCGCGGATCGATGCGATCTCGCGCTGGACGATGAGTGTGCTCAGGGACATGAGCGCGTGCCGAACAGGGTCGCGTGCCCTGAGAGCTGTGTCAAATCCCGAAAGGGTCTGGGCGTGCGCTACTTACGCAAGTGCTTGGCTAGGTGGGCCTCGAGGGCGGTCACGAGGCCCGGGATCGTGAACTCGGCCGCCTCCACGTCCACCCGGATGCCCCGCTGGACCGCCGCCGCGGTGGTGACCGGGCCGATGCTGGCCACGCAGGTCTTCGCCAGGAGGGCCGGCGCCCGCGCCTCCAAGGCGTCGCAGAGGTGCACGACCGTGCTGGCCGAGGTGAAGGTCACGACGTCGACATCGCCGCCGTCGAGCAGGGCGGAGAGCCCCTCGAGGAGCGCGCGCGGCGGCGAACGGGTGAGGTAGACGGGGACGACGTCGACCGTGCAGCCCGCGGCCCGAAGCGCATCCGGGAGGACGTCGCGCGCCACCTCGGCCCGCGCGATGAGCACGCGCGCGGGTGCGCCGGCGGCCGAGGTCGCGGCCAGGAGATCGGCGGCCAGGCCTTCCTGACGGTGCTCCTTGGCCACGAGATCGGCGACCAGGCCGCACCGCTCGAGCGCCGCGCCGGTGCCGGGCCCGATGACCGCGAGCTTCGCCCTGCCGAACACGCGGGCGTCCCTGCCCTGGCGCTTGATCTCGGCCCAGAGGCGCTCCACGCCGTTTGCGCTGGTGAGGACCACCCAGTCGTAGCGCTCGCCCAGCGCCGAGACGGCGTCGATCATCGCCGAGGGATCGCTGGGGGGACCGATCTCGATGGTCGGCACGACCACGGGATCGGCGCCGCGCTCGCGGAGCAGCGAGGCCGCGCTCCCCGCCTGCTCGCGCGCCCGCGTGATGAGAACGCGCTTGCCGAACAGCGGCTGCTTGGTGAGCCACGACAGCGCGGGCTGCGGCAGCGCGCGATCGCCGACCACGAGCACGATGCGCGCCGCGAGCGAGCGCGGGAGCTGCGGAATACGGCCCAGGGTGGTCTCGATGATGCGCTGCGAGGGGCGCGATACGTTCTCGACGAGCGAGGCGGGCTCCTCCAGTCCGCGACCGTAGAAGACGAGCGAGCGCGCGACCTCGGCGACGGTGTCGGCGTCGCACACGATGGCCAGCGTGTCGGTGGCGGTGGCGAGCTTCTGCCAGTCGTGGAGGGTCTCGTGGCCGCTGGTCACGCTCAGCGCGGCGACGCTCGGCGACGCATCGCTCGAGCGCGTGAGCGGGATGCCGGCGAACGCGCCGATGGCGATGAGCGGCCCGATACCCGGCACCATCTCCAGCGGCACGCCGTGACGCGACACCGCCGTGCCCTCCGCGTCACCCCAGCCGAAGAGCAGCGGATCGCCCCAGGTGAGGCGCACCGCGCTCCTCCCCTGCTTGGCCTCGGCGGCGAGCAGCGAGGCGATGCGCTCGCTGGTCATCGAGGGCTCGACGCGCTGGCGTGGCGTCCCCTCGCGGAGGCGCGCGAGCACGTCGGGGTGTACGTCGGCGTCGAAGACGACGTAGTCGGCGACGGCGAGGACCTCCGCCGCGCGCACGGTGATGAGCCGCGGATCCCCGCACCCTGCGCCGACGAACGTGACCTTGCCCCCCATGCGGTCGCTGCCTCTCGCTATTGCGCCGGGGCGCAGGTCGAGACGCCGGCGCCGACCACCCGCGAGGGCAGCGTGCCGACGTTGTTGACGGTGTTGTCGGCGGGACGCCAGCGCGTCACGTCGGAGCCGCCGCCGCCCGGCGAGGTGAACATGTAGAAATCGCCGCCCCAGAAGGCGAACGCCCAGCCGGCGCCCTGGTCGACGGTGGGGAACGGAGTCTCCGCGACGACGCGCGCGTTGCCGGTGTCGATCTCGCCGATGTACGAGGGCGGGCCGTTGTCGAGGCGTTTCGTGTAGAACGCAAACAATCGTCCGTCGCCGGTGCCGGTGAGCTCGGCGCGGTTGATGTTCGGCACGAACGCCCCGACCCTGGTGAGCGCGAACGAGGTCGTGTCGATCCGGCCGAGGCCCGGCGAGGTCGGGTTGTTCGAATCGGAGGTGCCGGCGACGAACAGGCTCTCGGTGGGGCCGGCGGCGTTCGTCGCGTAGCCCATGCCGAAGGCGGAGAAGCCCTGCTGGTTCGGCTGGTAGGGCGTGCCCACGCACGCGCCGGTGGCGGTGCTCACGCGATAGAGGCGGTTGTCGGTGAAGAGGACCTGCGCGACGCCGCGGCGGTCGACGGCCATCGAAAACGGCGTCGCGGGCCCACCCTGGGAGTCCGCCCCGGCGGGGCACGCGATGTTGGAGATGAACGTGAACGTGCTGTCGGGCGGGTAGAACGAATAGAGCTCGTTGTTGCCGGTGACGACGTAGATGAGCGTCGCCTCGGCGTCGGGGCAGTCGAGCCGGCTCGCGTCGCGCGGCGCGGCGTCGATCAGCGGCGGCGCGTCGAACGCCGCCCCGTCGGTGAGCGTGCCGCCGTCGCGCGGGACGCGCCCGCCGTCGGGCAGGATCGTGAACCCGTCATCGACCGCGGCCTCGCCGAACAGCCCGGTCCGGCTCCCGCAGGCGACGAGCAGCGCCGCGAACCCGACGCGCGCGAGTACCCCGAGCGGACCACGTCGTCTCTTGCGCGGCGGCTTCATGGGCGGCGAGCAGGATAGCGCGACCCGCTACTGGTTGCTCGTGAAGCTGAGAGGGATGTCGAGCGACGTCGTGTAGTTCATGCCGCCGGCCGGAGCGAACTTCGCCGCCTTCAGCGCGTCGCTCACGCACTTGACGACCGCCGGCGAGAAGCCGCTGAGCATCTTCGGCGTCACCCCCGCGACCGTGCCGCCCTTGTCGATCTTCGCGGAGAGCGTGACCGAGCCGCCGCTCTTCGGGTCCTTCTTCAGCGCGTCGTCGAAGCACGCGTGGAACTTCGGGCGCAGGCCCTGGATGACCGCGTCCGGCGAGACGATGTTCGGGGTGGTGATCTCGTTCGAGACCGCGGTCACGGCGGTGGTCTTGACCTCGGGCTCCGGCGCCGCAGGCGCGGGCGCGGGCGTCGCGGAGGTCACCGGCGCGACCGGCGCAGGCGCGGGCGCGGGCGGCGGATCGGCGGGC